>NZ_JAUSVX010000004.1:300000-437281 GCF_030814995.1 Labrys wisconsinensis
TACCGGTCCTGCACGCGCACCCGGCCGGGCTTGCCGCCGTCGAGCGGTCCGATCACGACCGAGGCGGTCAGTCCGACGAGGTCGGCCTCGTCGACCGCATAGGTCTCGTCGCGCGGGATGAGGCGGGCGACGAGCCGGCTGCCCGCCCGTGTCAGCAGGAGCGCCGCGACCGCGGCGACGGCCGAGGCCGCGAGCGCCGGCAGGGCCCCCACCCATGCGATCGCGACGGACTGGATGGCATAGCCGCTCGCCGCGAAGGCCCCGAGCGCCAGCATCATCACGATCAGGATCGGCGCCCGGCCCGGGTTGATCCAGCCGAGGATGCCGCCGAGCCAGCCCTCGTGCGCTTCGGGATGCGCGCCGGGATGGCCTTCGACATGGCCGCCGAATCCCTTGTCGATGATCGAGCTCGCGGAGATGCCGATGATCAGCCCGGCGAGCTCGATCGCCACCAGGCCGCACAGGATCAAGGCCGCGATCCCGAACGGTTTCGTCTCAGGCGTCAGCAAGAGGTCCATGGTCGGATCCAGTCAGCCTCCCATCCTTCGACGCCCGGCCCGATCCCGTGCGCTCCACGCGCAAGAGCTCGCGGCAGGGCATATCCTAAGGGAAGGGGCCGGTCGAGGCGCAATCGCCCGTCCGGGCCTCGCTCCTCGTCCGCGGGCCCTGCGCCCGCGCCGGTCAGTGCCGGGCCTTGATCGCCACCAGCCGCTCCTCGATGAGATTGTCGCGGTGCAGCCGTTCCAGCTCGTCCAGCTTGCCGCCGTCCGCGGCGGGAGCGCCGGCGGGCACGCCGGTGACGCGGGCGATGGCCGAGGCGGACCGGGCGGCCTTGTCGACCGGCGAGGGCGCGCCGGGGCCGCCCGCCGGGCTGCCGCCGTTGTGCTGCGGCGCCAGGCTGCGCCTGAGGTCGGCGAGACGGCTTTCCGCATCCTTGCGGGCGGCGGCGACCGCCTGCAGCGCCTTGCGGCCTTCGTCGATGCGGTCGTCGACATCGGCCAGGGCCTTGTCGAGCGCCCCGATCTGCGCCTCCAGGTCGACCTGCCGGCCGATGCCGCTCCGGGCGAGGTCGTCGCGGGCTTGCGCGATGGCGGTGGCGATCCGCTGCTGCAGGGTGCCGATCTCGGTGCTGATCTCCTGCCGGCGGCTGTCGATGCGATGGCGCTCGGCCATGGCCTTGCCGAGCTCGGCGCGCGCCTCGTCGGCGGCCGCGTCGATCTCGCGGATGGCCTGCTCGACCACCGCGGCGGGGTCGAGGCCTTCGGCCTTGTCGATGCTCGAATGGGCGAAGCCAGCGATGAGGCGGCCCATGCGGGACAGAATGCCTTCGTGGATCATGGTCTTCTCCTCATTGGGGAGATGACGCGGCGTGACGCCGACGCGGATCTCCAGGATGTCGCCCTCGGCGACGAGGCGCGCCGGAATGGAGCCTTGCCATCCCGGCAGGTAGCCGCGCACGTCGCAGGCCACGCTGATGCGGCCCGCCACGGTGGCGATCGTCAGGCTTGCGGCGCCCTTGATCGCATAGAGCTTGTCGTCGAGCGGCAGGCCTTCGACCGGCTCGCCGTTGCGCCGCGCCACGAAGTCGCGCAGGCCCAGCACCACCATCTGCGCCGGCAGACGCGTCTGCGCCCGCACCCGGCCATAGGCCTGCTCGTGCAGCAGCACCAGGTTCGATCCAGCGCTCGAATCCGCTGCCACCTCGGCCAGGATGGCCATCATCGTCTCGTAGTCCCGGAAGGTCTCGACGATCGCGGCCAGCGCCTCCGCATCGGGAAAGAGCGCGTAGCGCAGGGCGGCCGACTGGAGGGTCCGTACTCGAGCCATGATGAGAGTATAAAGGACTCCTTTTGTCCTTTCAAGAGTAGGGAGAGAGATGGGTTACCGAGGGAACAGGCGGGATCGAGCGCCCTCGGAGGTGCCCGGGCTCTGGACAAAATCTTCCCACTCTCCCAAGGCGCTCACGGGCCAAAGGGGCGAGGTCAGGACGGAGCGCGCCTACAGCAGCTCCGCCATCTGGCGCAGATGGGATGTGGTCTGGACAAGTTCTGCACGCAAGAGAACATCCAGATAGTCGTCGACCGTTTTTGGTGGATGCTTGAGGCTGGCTCTCTGGCGCCGTGCCGCCGCGACGACCTGCTCCGGCGCCACATCGAAAAGATGCGCAATGAACGCGTCCGGATGCTGGGCCTCGATACTGAAGGGATCGAGTGCGGCTTTCGGAAAATCCCTGAGATTGTAAGTGATGATCACGCTGGCACCAGCACGAATGGCTGCGGCGAGAACGTGCCGATCATCTGGATCCGGCAGCACCAGAGTTTCGATCAAAGGCTCGTAGCCCGAGACGACTGCGTCCCGGACATGTGCGTCCATGAGCTGACGAGTCCGGTCGAGCTGCGCTGCGGTCAGGTCCGGCCGATCCCTAAGGACGTTGCGGATCCATTCAGCATAGATCGCCTTGGTCCATCGCGCCCGAACAGGTCCGTCAGCGCCAGATGCATCAGAAAATCCCGCAAGGGAGCGGGGTAAAGGACGCAGGCATCATAGATCGCGGTGAAATCTGCCAAGCATCAGTATCCCAGATTTAATTTTTGGGCTTCCTCGGCCAATTCATCAAGCGCCTGAAGGCGCGCTGCATCTGTCTTTCGCTTGTAAGCGAGCAGATCCCTGAACAACACACGTCGATGCGTTCCGACCTTGCGGAATGCGATCTCACCCTTTTCGAGCAAGGCGATCAGGAAGGGACGCGAAACATTCAAATGCTCGGCGGCCTGCTGGGTCGTGAGTTCGGCGTGAAACGGCATCAGGATTACCGGATTGCCCTGAGCCATTTGCGTCAGCATCTCGAGCAGCAAACGCGCAGCCCCGATCGGCAATACGACCATTTCAGTTTGATCCGCATCGCTCATGGCCAGATTCACGACGTCCCCGCCGGCAAGATGACGCGAAAGCACGCGGCTCGACTCGCGGGCCAGTGTCACATCCTGCTCCGAGGGAACAACTGCCTTCTGGGTCACCAACAGCGCGCGCGTCATAGGGGGTAATCTCCCGGTGAACAGCTCCAGGGCTCATATAGCTGTCAATCGAAATAATCGCAACAAACGAAATAATTGAATGTCGAAGGCGGCCTTCCCTGATGCAGATCAAGCCGTATCTCGCGTAGTTCCTTTAAGCGTGAGGAGCGCGATCTCAAGGCGCTCTCCCTTAAGCCGTCGCAGTTATGGCTATGCTGCCTGAGAACGCTCTCGCTCATTCAGGTCGATAGCAATGATGGCGGACCGCGGAGAAGACGAAGAGATCGCCCGTGTTCGAGCCCGGCTCGCGTCGCTGGACGCTGAACGGGCGGAGCTCTCGACCACGCTGGGTGAGTTCGAGCACCGGCGGGCGTCACGCGTGCGTGCCGATCATCATTCGGTGTTGGCCGCGAATGCGCCAACCGTAACCGCAACGTCTTCGACGACAGACAAGGTGGCGCTCTTTCGTCGCCTGTTCGTTGGTCGCGCCGACGTATTCCCTATGCGCTGGGAGAACCGAAAGACGGGGCGATCGGGCTATGCCCCCGCCTGTGCCAACGAGTGGGTCAAGGGCATATGCGACAAGCCGCAAGTCAAATGCGGAGAATGCCCCAATCAAGCCTTCATCCCGGTCTCGGATGAGATCATCGAAAAGCATCTTCGCGGCAGCGACAATCTGCGATCTTCTGCGGCAGACTTCGTTGCCGGTGTCTATCCGTTGATGGCCGACGAGACCTGCTGGTTCCTGGCGGCCGACTTCGACAAGGCAAGCTGGGCCGCCGATGCATCGGCCATGATCGAAACGTGTCACGCAAAAGGGGTTCCCGCAGCCCTCGAACGATCTCGCTCCGGGAATGGTGGTCACGTCTGGATCTTCTTCTCCGAGCCGATTGCGGCGCGCACCGCCCGTCAGCTTGGGGCGGCGATCTTGACGGAGACGATGGAGCACCGCCCGGAGATCGGTTTCGCCTCCTATGACCGTCTCTTTCCAAGCCAGGATACGATGCCGATTGGTGGCTTCGGCAATCTGATCGCTATGCCTCTGCAGCGGAGGGCGCGAGATCACGGGAACAGTGTGTTCGTCGACAAGGACCTGCGTCCATACGACGATCAATGGGCGTTCCTGTCGTCACTGCCGAGGCTCTCGGTCGATACCGCATCGCGGATCGTCGCCGATGCCGAGTTGTGCGGCTTGGTGCTGGGCGTCCGAATGCCGGTCGAAGACGAGAACGCGGACGAACCATGGCGCATGACGCCCTCGCGACGCCGCGAGCCGGAGCCGATCGATGCTTCCTTGCCTGGCAAGGTTGGTGTCGTCATCGCCGATCAAGTCTATATCGATCGAACCGGGCTGCCTTCCGCGATGACGGCACGGCTCATCCGGGTAGCTGCTTTCCAGAATCCCGAATTCTATCGCGCGCAATCCATGCGACTGCCGACCTTCGGCAAACCGCGGATCGTCTCTTGTGCCGAACTTCATGCGCGGCATGTCGCGCTTCCTCGCGGTTGCCTCGACGAAGCCGTCGAACTGATCCGAGCCCATCGCGCCGAAGTCACGGTGCAGGACCACAGAATGACAGGCAGCCCGCTGCCCAGTGCGGTGAGCTTCCAGGGAGTGCTGAGCGGTCGGCAGATCGAGGCGTTCGACGCTCTCGCAACGCAGGACCATGGTGTCCTGGCCGCCACGACGGCTTTCGGCAAAACGGTCGTGGCGATTGCGCTCATCGCCCAGAGGGCACGCAATACCCTCGTTCTCGTCCATCGCCTTGAACTGCTCACCCAATGGGTCGAGCGTCTCAAGACGTTCCTCGATATCGATCCGAAGGATATCGGCATTATCGGTGGCGGTCGTCGCAAGCCGACAGGCACCATCGATATCGCTCTGATCCAGAGCCTCGTGCGTCGTGGCGAAGTCTCGGATCTGGTGGCGGACTATGGCCATCTCGTTGTTGACGAGTGTCACCATCTTTCGGCGGCGAGTTTCGAGCTGGTGGCGAGGCGGGCGAAGGCGCGATATGTCCTGGGACTATCCGCGACGGTCGCCCGCAAGGATGGCCATCACCCCATCATTTTCATGCAATGTGGCCCAGTCCGACACAGGGTCGATGCTCGGGCTCAGGCGGCCGAGCGGGGCATGACGCATCGTGCCCGGCATCGATCGACAAATTTCCGGTTGCCGTCGCCTTTGGCTGCTTCGGAGCGGCCTCCCATGCCGGCTGTCTATGCAGCCCTCGCCCAGGACGGCCCCCGCAACGATCTGATTTTCGACGACGTGCTGAAGGCGCTGGAAGCAAAGCGCTCGCCGGTCGTGCTGACGGAGCGTCGGGACCATCTCGAACTTCTCCAAGACCGCTTCTCGCGTTTCGTGCGCAATCTCGTTGTCCTGCGGGGTGGCATGTCGGCCGCCGAACGCAAGGCATCCGAGGCGGCCCTCCAAGTCTCCGATGACCGGGAACGGCTGATCCTGGCGACGGGGCGCTATATTGGCGAGGGGTTCGATGATCGCAGGCTCGACACGCTCTTCCTCACGATGCCCATCTCCTGGAAAGGCACCCTGGCTCAGTATGTTGGCCGGCTCCATCGCCAGCATGAAGGAAAAACGGAGGTTCTCGTCGTCGATTACGTCGACGAGGCTGTGCCGTTGCTGGCGCGCATGGCGGCAAAGCGCCGAACCGGATATCGAGCGCTCGGCTATACGATCGAAGAGTGAGGCGGCGTAAATGCGGCATGTGGGCGCGAGGGATGGCGCGCAGCCCCGGACACCTCGATTTGAGTTGCCTTTCTGAATTTTTTAGAACAAATAGAGAACATGATGGGTGGAGTCCGCAGAGCGTTGCTGGTCGAATCGAACCCATCAAGTGGAAATGAGCATGAAGATTCAGCGCATTCGCGATCCGCTTCACAATCTCATCGAGTTCCGGCACGACGATGAGCTGGAGCGTGCTCTCTGGCAGGTGTTGGAATCGCGGCCTTTCCAGCGTCTGCGCCGGGTTAAGCAACTGGGTTTTTCCGACCTGGTCTACCCCGGTGCCAGCCATTCCCGCTTCGCTCACAGCGTCGGCGTATTCCATACCGCTCGACGCCTCATGGAAGTCGTTCGCAAGCATGTCGGGCACCGCCAGGAAACGCGAGAGAACCTGGCCTTGGCGGCCGCATTGGTCCACGACCTCGGTCATGGAGCCTTCAGCCATGCCTTCGAGAAAGTCGGAGAGAGGCTGCAGCTGAAGCTCGCCGATCATGAGCATATGAGCGACCGGCTGATCCGCAGCGGTGAAGTCGCCGGTCTCCTCAACACGATGGGAAGCGGTTTCGCCAGCGATGTCGCTGACATCATCAAGAAGGAAGGCAGAAAAAGCGTCCACAACGCCGTGGTGTCGAGCCAGTTCGATGCTGATAGGCTGGACTATATGCGCCGTGACCGACTGATGACCGGCACGCAGCACGCCGCCATAGATTTCGAATGGCTCGTCGCCAACCTCGATCTCGCCGAGGTGCCGGTCGGAGTCGACGACAGCGGGGTCGGCACCATCGAGACCTTTGTCATCGGTCCGAAGGCCATCCACGCGACGGAAGCCTTCGTCCTCGGTCTCTTTCAGCTCTATCCTACCGTTTATCTTCACAAGACGACTCGTGGGATCGAAAAGCTCTTCGCGGAGTTGCTGGTGCGGATCGTATCGCTCGCGAGGAATGCCTCGGCGACGGCGACCGGGTTGCCCGTGCGGCATCCTCTCATCCTTTTTGCGCAGTCGCCGGACGACATCGAGACTGCCTTGTGCCTCGACGACACCGTCGTCTGGGGTGGCCTGTCTCTCATGGTGGACGCGAAGGACCCCGTGATCAGCCAGCTGGCCACCCGACTGCGCGACCGCAAGCTCTACAAGTGCATCGATATCCGGGCCCGCGTCGCGCATGCCTTCAACCCGGCCAGCGATAGCGCGCCCGAACTCGTTGCAGCCATCGACCGATGTTGTGCCCGCATCGATGAAAAACTGAAGGGCTGGATTGATGGTGATAAGTCGGTCATCCCGCGTCTTCTGATCGATGAGGCAGAGCGTTCGCCCTACAAGACAGCGGGTGGGTCGACGGGGCCGACGGAACAGATCAATGTTCGAACGGACGGAGGCGCGACCGTGGACCTGAAGCAACGTTCGCGCGTGGTTGCCGCCCTGACGACATTCAAGTTGTTTCGAGCCTACTATGGCGCGGAGGACGAATCGGCACGCCAAATGGTCGAAGGGATCATCTCGGGGGAGATCGCAGCATGTCGATGAGCGACGCCTGCAAGGTCGTGGATATCGTCAGGGATGCCGGCGGTCGCGTCGTCGGCCGGACGCGGCTGCAAAAGATCGCCTATCTCCTGACGGTCGCCGGGCTCGAGACCGGGCTTTCCTTCACCTACAAGCACTATGGACCGTTCAGCGAGAATGTCGCGACGGGCGCACGCCACGCTCATCTCCTCGGCCGTCTCGGCGAGACGGAGGCACAGGCGAGCTGGGGAGGGACCTATTCCATCTACGATGTGACAGCCCCTATCCCTCCCGAGACGCCCGCTGCGCGCCGACAGCTTGCCGGGCTGGCCGCAAGCGCCGATGCGATCGAGCTCGAACTCGCCGCGACTGCGGTCTTCCTGGCCGATGACGGATTCGACAGGCCGTGGGAAGAGACCGTGCGTCGCAAGCCGGAAAAGGCCGGGGACGGGCGGATCGAGCGGGCGAAGGATTTGCTGGAGCGGCTGAGGGAGATCGACACGCCTATCCGGCTGCCCGAGCTCGGCTGAAGTCCGATTGATCGGCTCCGAGCGATTGACGATCCGCCTGTGACGGGGAATCGTGACTCGCGCGAACGCTGAGTTCGCCCTCGATAGTCCCGGGAGACGGCGAATGGACATCGACAACGACCGGATCGACGACGCCGTGCTGGCGCTGCTCTATCTCACGCTGCACGACGGCAATCGCGCCTGGAAAGGCTATGACTGGGACGTGATGAACCGGCTGCACGAGAAGGGCCTGATCTACGACCCCGTCGGCAAGGCCAAATCCGTTGTCCTGACACAGGAGGGAATGGCCGCCTCGGAACGGCTGTTCCATGCGATGTTCGCCAAGGCCTGACTGCGGCTGCCGCGAGACCAGGCGGAGTGGCGCGACGATCCCGTCTAACGCGACAGGATCGCCCACAGGCCGGCGGCGAGGACCGCCCCGGCGAGGAGGACGAGGGGCAGGAGGCCGCGATCCCGATGGATCGGGATGCCGGCGCTTCGCACCTCTCGCAGGAAGGCGGCGAGCTCCGCTGGCGAGCCGAAGGCGATGCGCCGTTCCTCCTCGCCGACGATGAGGTCGCAGAACGGGTGGGCGCTGTGCCGGCAGACCACGCATCCCGTCGCCCGGCGCAGCAGTTCGGGATCGTGGCGGGCCTCGGGCGCGCCGTCGCCCGAGCCATCTTCCCGGTGGCCGGCCGCCCCCGTCACGGGATCTTCAGGCCTGGCTGACGAACTTGGTGGCGAGATAGGCCTGCAGGCCCTCGCTGCCGCCTTCGCTGCCATGGCCGCTGTCCTTGATGCCGCCGAACGGCGTCTCCGGCGCGGCCAGGCCGAAATGATTGATCGATACCATCCCGGCCTCGATCTCGTCGGCGAGGCGGCCGGCCTGGGCGGTCGAGCCGGTGAAGGCGTAGGAGCCGAGGCCGACAGGCAGGCGGTTGGCCTCCGCGATCGCCTCGTCCAGCGTCTCGAACCGGTTGACGATCGCCACCGGCCCGAACGGCTCCTCGTTCATGATGCGAGCCGAGGCCGGCACGTCCGCCAGCACGGTCGGCGCGTAGAAGAAGCCCTGGTTGCCGATGCGCCGCCCACCGGTCAGCAGCCTGGCGCCCTTCTCCGTCGCGTCGCGGACCAGGCCGTCGACAGCATCGATGCGCCGGGCATGCGCCAGCGGGCCCATCTGCGTGCCCTCGGCCGCGCCGGCGCCGACGGCGAGGCCTTCGGCAAGGCCGGCGAAGAGCTCGGCAAAGCGCTCTTGCATCGGAGCCTGCACCAGGAAGCGGGTCGGCGAGGTGCAGATCTGCCCGGCATTGCGGAACTTGATGCCGGCGCCGAGCCTGGCCACCGCCTCGACGTCGACATCGTCGCAGACGATGAACGGCGCATGGCCGCCGAGCTCCATGGTGGTGCGCTTCAGGTGCTGGCCGGCCAGCGCGGCGAGATGGCGCCCGACCGGCACGGAACCCGTAAACGACACCTTGCGGATCACCGGGGAGGGGATGAGGTGGGCCGAGATCTCAGCCGGCACGCCGAAGACGAGGTTGAGCACCCCCGCCGGCACGCCGGCCTCCTCGAAGCAGCGGGCCAGCGCCATGGCGCAGCTCGGCGTCTCCTCCGGCGCTTTGGCGATGATCGAGCAGCCGGCGGCCAGCGCCGCGGCGACCTTTCGCACGAGCTGGCCCACCGGGAAGTTCCAGGGGCTGAAGGCCGCGACCGGGCCGACCGGCTCCGACAATGCGACCTGCCGGGCGCCTGGGATGCGCGCCGGGATGACGCGGCCATAGGCGCGCCGCCCTTCCTCGGCATACCAGTCGATGACGTCGGCGGCCGCGCCCGCCTCCATGCGCGCCTCGGCGAGCGGCTTGCCTTGCTCGCGGGTGATGGCCTCGGCCAGCGTCTCGGCGCGCTGGCGCACGAGGTCCGCGGCCTTGCGCAGGATACGCGAGCGCTCATAGGCGGAGACCTTGCGCCAGGCCCGGAAGCCACGCTCGGCGGCCGTCAGCGCCCGGTCGAGATCGGCGGCCTCGGCGAAGGCGACCTCGCCGATGGCGGCGCCCGTGGCCGGATCGACCACGGTGCCGCGGCGGGCGCCGGACCCGGCGCTCCAGGCGCCGTCGATGAACAGGGAAGCGGTCATGTGGGAGCTCCGAGGCGATCACGCGTATTCGGGACGGGCCGGCGTGAAGACGTCGAGGTTCAGGGCCGGCTGGTCGCCGACGACCTCGACATAGTGGACGATGTTGGAGGGGATGAGGGCGACGCCGCCGCCCGTCAGGCGAAGGACCTCGTCGCCGATATGGAAGTCGACCAGGCCCTCGATGATGTAGACGATCTGCTCGTGCGGATGGGAATGGGGCAGCGTCTCGTGCCCCGGCCAGAGCCGGTGCAGCGCCAGCGTGGCGCCGGTGCCGGAAAAGGCCTTGCGCTCGATGCCGCGGCGCACTGGCGTCCACGCGATGGCATCCCAATCGACCTGATGAACCGGCATGTCGTCACTCCGTCCTGGATGCGCGCACCATGCGCGCGGCGCGGCCGGCCTCGGCCAGCAGCAGGCTCTGGTCCGAACCGCAGATGAACAGGCTGATGCCGAGGGCGGCGAAGGCCGCGGCCGCCTCGGGCCTGCCGATGAAGATCCCGACGGTCCGTCCGTGCCGGCGCCCGGCCGCCGCGACATGGGCGATGGCCTCGCGCAGCGCCGGATCGTCCGGCCCGGCGCAGCCGAGCGACAGGGCGAGGTCCGCCGGGCCGATCAGCAGCGCGTCGAGACCCTCGACCGCGGCGATGGCGTCGACGGCGCCGAGCGCCTCGGCGTCCTCGATCTGGGCGACGAGCACGCGCTCGGCATCGGCCCGGGCGCGATAGGTCGCGGCATCCTCGGTGCCGAAGCGGCCGGCCCGCGGCGAGGGCGAGAAGCCCCTCTGGCCGCGGCCGTATTCGGCGGCGCGCAGCAGCGCTTCGGCGTCCTGCGGCCCACGCACATGCGGCGCCACGATGCCGGCAGCGCCGAGGTCGAGCTGCGCCGCGATCGCGACGGGATCGAGGGCGGGGACCCGCGTCAGCAGCGGCAGGCCGACGCCGCGCGCCGCGGCGGCCAGCCGGTCCATCGCCGCAAGGTCGATCGGAGCGTGCTCGGCGTCCGCCACGGCGAAGTCGAGGCCGGCCAGGCCCAGGAGCTCGGCCTGGTGATGCGCCGGCGTCTTGATGAAGGTCCCGGCGAGGACCTCGCCGGCCCGGACGCGGGCGCGGAACGAGGCCGCCGTCACGGCAGGCCCATCAGGCGGGCGGCATTGGCCGAGACCATCCTGCGGATTGGGTCTTCGCCATAGCCGAGGTCGAGCAGCAGGCCGATCATCTGCCGGAAGCCTTCGACGGGTGTCGGATTGTTCTTCTGGCCGAGGTCGGAGCCGAAAAAGGTGTTGTCGACGCCGGCCGCCTCGATCACCTGCTTGAGGTGTTCGTGGTCGAACAGGAAGAAGGTCGAGGGCACGAACATGCAGATCGAGTGCTCGATCATCACGCCCATGCGGACGAGCTGCGACACGTCCTGGAACGAAGCTTCGTTCACATAGGTCGGGTGGTTCAGGAACAGCCGCTTGACGCCGCGGCGCCCCGCCTCCTCGTAGAACGGCCAGAGCTCGTCGATATGGTGGTGCCCGCCGGAGACGGCGGCATCCGCCTCCGCGACGAGGTCGAGGATGAGCTTGACCGCGTCGGTGACCGTGCCGCGCTCGTCGACCAGCCTCTGGCCGACCGGCTCCACGGTCTTCCGGCTGTTGACCGGGAACTTGTTCTTGAACTCGGCATCCTTCTTGTCGTGGTCGATATGGTTCTGGGCGTGGGCGGTGGCCATCCAGACGATGCGCGCGCCCTGCTTCAGGGCATAGTCGACCGCGCTCGGATTGAGGCCGCCGAGCGGGTTGTTGAGCACGACGGCGCCCAGCACCGTGGTCCGGCTCGGATGGTGCTTGTTGATGAGATGCGCGATCGGCATCGTCGGGTAGTAGTGGTCCTTCAGCAGGATCGCCGCCATGCCGGCCTCGGCCGCCTGCCGCGCCACCTCGATATGGTCGACGGCGCGCGGCATCAGCGAGGGGCCGCTGTGCACGTGCAGGTCGATCGCACCCTGCATCAGACGGTCGATCCTCTCGGCGCGGTCGTGATCCGGTGCCTGGCTCATGACGGTGTCTCCTCCTGGGCGGGCGTGGGGACCGGCACGAAGCCGCGCCAATGGTCCCGGCGCAGCGGCATGTCGGCGAAGGTCCGGCGGGCGTCGGCGGCCCGGCCGACCAGCGCTTCGGCCGTGAGCCCCTTGCCGGCGAGATAGGCGTCGAGCTCGCCGAGGCTGCGGCCGATCACCTCGTAGCCGCGCAGCATCACGGCCGAGGCGAAGCCCACGGCGCTGGCGCCGGCGAGCAGCATGCGCGCCATGTCGCGCCCGTCCTGCGCGCCGTTGATGCCGATCAGCGGCCGCTCGCGCCCGAGCCGGGCGCGGGTCAGCGCCAACCATTGGCAGGTGAGCGGCAGGTTCCAAAAGCCGCCGACGGCCAGGCTCGTGCCCAGCATCGGCGCCATGGTGTCGAGGTCCGGCACCAGGCCGAGCAGGCGCCCGGCCATGACGACGGAATCGGCGCCGGCGGCGAAGGCGGCATCGGCCAGCTCCGGCACGCGCTCGCTCTGGCCGGTCAGCTTGATCCAGAGCGGCAACGACACCGCGGCCCGGACGGCGGCGACGATGGTCCCGACCCGTTCGGGGCTGAGCTCCGTCGACACCGCGCCTGCGGCGGCCTGGCTCGCATAGGGCGTGCCGATGTTGAATTCCAGCACGCGCAGGCCCGCGGCCTCCACCTGCCGGGCCATGGCGAGGGCCGGCTCGAGCGCGCCGAGGATCAGGCTCGCCACCAGCACGCAGTCGTGGCGGCGCGCCAGCGCATCCGCCCGGCGGCATTGGTCGAGCCAGGCCTCGAAGGGCAGCGGCGTCAGGCCGGAGCGGCTCGCCAGCGTCACCTCGCGCGGCGCCGAAGCGTCCCACGGCACCGGCCGCCAGTCGGCGTCGAGCGCGACATATTCGGCCCGCTGCAACTGGTCCCTGGCCGCGTCGGATTCGTTGGTGGACTTCACCACCACGGCGCCCGCGCCCGCCCGGATGGCGGCCTCGACGCCGGCGAGGTCGATCAGGTGCTCGCCGGCCGCGGCGATCAGCGGGTTCTTGAGCCGGACGGCTCCGATGCGGGTCTGCAGTCTTGCGGTCATCGAGGGGCTCGAGAAGGCCTTGCCGGAGCTGCGTGCCGGTCGCGACGGGAGGCGTCTCCGCCAGATCGTTTCAATCAATAAAACGATGTTTCATCAGACGGTACGCATGCCGGCCGCCGAAGTCAACCGGAATCCGTTTCCGCTACGGCTCAGCCGCCACGGCGCCGGAAGAACAGGAAGGCCGCGAGCAGCGCGCTGGAGAAGGCGATCAGCACGGTGGCCGCCGCCGCGATCGTCGGGGTGAGCGCCTCGCGCGCCGCCGAGAACATCTCGCGCGGCAGCGTGCGCTGCCCGGGGCCGGCCAGGAACAGGGTGACGACGATCTCGTCGAGCGAGGTGGTGAAGGCGAACAGCGCGCCGGAGGCGACGCCGGGCGCGATCAGCGGCAGGGTGATCTTGCGGAAGGCGAGCCAGGGCGGGGCGCCCATGCTGGCGGCAGCGCGCAGCAGGCGGGCGTCGAGGCCGGCATGGGCCGCGCCCACCGTCACCACGACGAAGGGCACGGCCAGCGCGGTGTGGGCCAGCACCAGGCCGGGCAGCGTGTGGGTCAGCTGCAGCGTCGAGAACACGAAATACATGCCGACCCCGACGATCACGGCCGGCGCGATGAGCGGGGCCAGCACCAGGCCCTGCATCAGCCGCCGCCCCGGCAGGCCGGGCCGGGCTAGGCCGAGCGCCGCCGCCGTTCCCAGCACCGTCGCCAGCGCGGTGGTCGCCAGGGCGATGACGAGGCTGTTGCCGAGCGCCCCGCGCCAGACCGGCGAGCCGAAGAAATCGGCGTACCAGCGCAGCGACAGGCCCTCGAGCGGGAAGCCGAGATAGCGTCCCGCGTTGAAGGAGAGCGGCACGATCACCAGGATCGGCAGCATCAGGAAGGCGAGGACCAGGGCGGCGGCCAGGGCCAGCAGGGCCGATCCCAGCCGGGCCGTCGCGGTCGTCTTGCCGGACGTGGTCATCGCTCCCCCTCAGATGCCGGTGGCGGCGGAGCGGCCGAGCCGCGTCTGGGCGACGAACAGCACCGCGGTCAGCCCCAGCAGGATCATGCCGAGCGCCGAGGCGAGGCCCCAGTTCAGCGTGCCCGTCGTGAACAGGGCGATGTAGGAGCCGATCATCTGGTCGCCCGGTCCGCCGAGCAGGGCGGGCGTGATGTAGAAGCCGATGGTGACGATGAACACGAGCATGCCGCCGGCCATCAGTCCCGGCAGGATCTGCGGCAGGTAGACCCGGACGAAGGCGTGCAGCGGCCGGGCCCCGAGCGAGGCGGCCGCGCGCATCAGGCGCGGATCGGCGGCCCGCATCGCCGTGAGCAGCGGGAAGATCATGAACGGCAGCATGACGTGGACGAGCGCCAGGATGACCCCGGTGCGGCTGAACAGCAGCCCGAGCGGGGCGTCGATCAGGCCGGCGAACCGCAGCACGTCGTTGACGACGCCGCGGTCCTGCAGCAGCACGATCCAGGCGGTCATGCGCACCAGGATCGAGGTCCAGAACGGCAGCAGCACCAGGATCAGGAGGAGGTTGCGCCGGCGCTCGGACACCCGCGCGAGATAGGCACAGAGCGGGAAGGCCAGCAGCATGCAGGCGAGCGTCGTGGCCGCCCCGATCGCCAGCGTGCGCAGCAGGATGGTGCGATAGAGGCCGCCTTCCGGGCGGAAGTCGACGAGGCCGCGGTCATAGTCCCATTTGAGGTCGACCGCCGAGAGCAGGTGGAAGCCGTCGGCGGGGCCGACGGCGCGCTTGAGCACCTGCCAGGTTGCCGGCTGCGTCCAGCGCCCGTCGGCGGCTTCGAGGGCGGCGCGGTCGAGCGGCGCCTCGGGGGCGAGGGCCTTGAGCTTGCGCAGCGTGCCGAACAGGAACTCGCGCCCGGTCGGGGTCTCGTAGGACATGCGCCGGGCCAGGGCCGCGAGCCGCTCCGGCGCGGCGGCTTTCAGCTCGCGGCCGATGGTGGCGAAGGCCGCGTCCGGCGGCAGGCCGCGCCCGTCCCAGGCGGCGAGCTGGCCGGCGGTCTCCGGCAGCGCCTGGCCGAGCTCGGGATCGGCGACGCTGCGCCAGGCCACCATGCCGAGCGGCACCAGGAAGGTGAGGGTGAGGAACAGCAGCAGCGGCGCGGCCAGAGCATAGCCGCCCAGGGCCGTCCCGAGGTCGCGCCGCGTCATCGCCGTGCCCGCCTACTTCGCCGACCAGCTCGTCCAGCGCGCCATCAGCGCGTCGAGATTGTCGTTCCAGAAGGCGTCGTCGATCTTGAGCACCGTCCGGGCATTGTCCGGGGCGGTCGGGATGTCGGCGAGCACCTTGGGATCGAGCTTGGACAAGGCCGAAGCCGCGGTGATGCCGATCGGCTGGAACGCCGGCAGCGCCGCCTGCACCTCGCCGCGCGAGGCGAATTCGAGCAGCTTGTAGGCGGCGTCCTTGTTCGGCGAGTTCTTCAGGATCACCCAGCTGTCGATCGTCTGCAGGGACTGGTTCCAGACGATGCCGAAATCCTTGTGGTCGTTGTGGATGGCGTTGGTGACGCGCCCGTTATAGCTCGTGGTCATCGCCACCTCGCCGGAGGCGAGCAGCTGCATCGGCTGCGCGCCCGTCTTCCAGAACACCAGCGCGGGCTTGATCCGGTCGAGCGCCGCGAAGGCGCGGTCGACCCCCTGCTGCGTCTTCAGCGCCGCATAGACGTCGGCCGGCGCGACGCCGTCGGCCATCAGGGCGATCTCCAGATTGCCCTTCGGCCCCTGGCGCAGGGCGCGCTTGCCCGGGAAGCCCTTGAGGTCGAAGAAGTCCTTCCAGTCGGCTGGTCCCTGCTTCAGCGCCGCCTTGTCGTAGGCGAGCACGAAATTGTAGATCGCCGAGCCGACGCCACAGGCATGCACGGCGCCCGGCACATAGGCCTGCTTGCCGCCGGCCCGGTCATAGTCGATGGTCTCGAACACGCCTTCGGCGCAGCCGAGCTCCAGCTCGTCCGATTCCACCTGCACCACGTCCCAGCCGCTGTCCGGCGCCTCGGCCTTGGTGCGCAGGATGCCGATGCCGCCATCCCAGGAATCCTCAGTCACCGGGATGCCGCTCGCCGCCGCGAAGGGGGCGAAGATGGCCTTGTGCTGGGCCTCCTGGTAGCTGCCGCCCCAGGAGACCACGGTGAGGTCCCGCGCCTGCGCACCCGCGCCGGCGAGGCAGGCGGCGAGAAGGATCGCCGCGCCCGAAATCTTGATCGTCATGTCGTTCCCCTGTTCTTGATCGTTGCTTTCGCTGCCCGAAGATCCGGAAGCCGCCCGCCGGCGGGTCCGGAGCTCCGGCAGAGTCCCAAAGTCCGGGCAGAGTTTCGCTGACGGGAACCGTGTTCCGATCGACGAAACCCTGCCTAGGCGAGCACCACGCAGTCTTCGGCCGGCAGGGCGAGGCCGACGCGCTCCAGCCGGCGCGGCACCACGACGCCGGCGGCCGCCCCGATCTTCACCTGCACGGCCGTGCCCTCCGCCTCGACCTGGAGGCGCAGATGGTCGCCGTGGAAGGCCGCGTCGGCGACGATGCCGTCGATCGTGCCGCCGCCGGCCGGACGCAACGCCACCGCCTCCGGCCGGACCGCCAGCACCGCCGCGCCGCCTTCGGCGAGGCCCTCGCTGCGCCAGCCCTCGACCATGGCGCCATTGGGCAGGCGCAGCCGGGCTCGGTCCTGGTCGAGCGCCGTCACCGTGCCCTCGATCAGGTTGGTCTCGCCGACGAAGCCGGCGACGAAGCGGCTGGCCGGACGCCGGTAGAGCGTCTCGGGCGCGGCGATCTGGGCGATCCGCCCCTGGTGGAACACCGCGACCCGGTCCGACATGGTCAGGGCCTCGTCCTGGTCGTGCGTGACGTAGACGAAGGTGATGCCGAGCTGGCGATGGATCTGCTTGAGCTCGGCCTGCATGCTCTCGCGCAGCGCCTTGTCGAGGGCGCCGAGCGGCTCGTCCATCAGCACCAGGCGCGGCCGGTAGACCAGAGCGCGCGCCAGCGCGACGCGCTGCTGCTGGCCGCCGGAGAGCTGCTGGGGCTTGCGGCCGCCGAGGCCGGCGAGATGCACCAGCGCCAGCGCCTGCTCGACGAGCCGGGCCTGCTCGGCCCTCGGCATCTTCCGCACCCCGAGGGGGAAGGCGATGTTCTCGGCCACGCTCATGTGCGGGAACAGCGCATAGCTCTGGAACACCACGCCCATCTCGCGGCCATAGGCGGGAAGGCGGGTGATGTCCCGGCCGTTGAGGCGGATCTCGCCCCGGTCCGGCCATTCGAAGCCGGCCAGCATCATCAGCGTGGTGGTCTTGCCCGACCCGCTCGGCCCCAGCAGCGTGAGGAACTCGCCGGCGCGGATGTCGAGGTCGAGGCCGTCGACGACCGGCGTCCGGCCGTCATAGCTCCGCGACACGCCGCGGAAGCTGACGATCGGCGTCGAGAGCTCGGTGCGGGCGCCGCTCTGCGGGATCGCGTTCATGCCCTCTCCCGCCTCACTGCAGCCCTGCAAGGTCCCGCTGCACCTGATCGAGCGCCTCGCCGACCGCGTCGACCACGGTGGCCAGTTCCGCTTCCTCGATGATCAGGGGCGGGGCGCAGAGCAGCGAGTCGCCGAGGGCGCGCAGCAGCACGCCGCGTGCGCGCAATGCATCCGAGACCCGCGCCGCCACCTTCATCTCGGCCGGGTAGGGGGCCCGGGTGCGCTTGTCCGCCACCATCTCCAGGGCCGCCATCATGCCGATGCCCCGGACCTCGCCGACCAGGGGATGGTCGGCATAGCGGCGCAGGCCCTCCTGCAGCAGCGCGCCCATGCGGCGGGCCCGGCCGACGATGTCGATCTCGTCGTAGATGCGCAGGGTCTCGAGCGCGACCGCCGCCCCGACGGGATGGCCGCCATAGGTGAAGCCCTGGCCGAAGCCGCCCAGCCGGTCGGTCTGGTCGGCGATCGCCTGGTAGATCGGCTCGGAAACCATCAGCGCCGAGATCGGGAAATAGGCCGAGGACAGGCCCTTGGCGCAGGTCAGCATGTCTGGCCGGATGCCGAAGGCGTCGCAGCCCCAGTAATGGCCGGTGCGCCCGAAGCCGCAGATCACCTCGTCGGCCACCATCAGCACGTCATGGCGCCTCAGCACCGCCTGCACCTTCTCGAAATAGCCGGCCGGCGGCACGATGACGCCGCCCGTGCCCATCACCGGCTCGGCGAAGAAGGCGCCGACCGTGTCCGGGCCTTCGCGCAGGATCGTCTCCTCCAGCTCCCGGGCCAGCCGGACGGCGAAGGCGTCCTCGCTCTCGCCGGCCTGCGCCTGGCGGTAGTGGTGCGGGCAGCTGACATGCAGGAAGCCGGGCAGCGGGATGCCGAAGCCGCGATGCATGTTGGGCAGGCCGGTGAGGCTGGCGGAGGCGACCGTGGTGCCGTGATAGGCGCGGGCGCGGCCGATGATCTTGCGCTTTTCCGGCTTGCCGATGGCCTCGTGATAGTACCAGACCAGCTTGATGGCGGTGTCGACCGCCTCCGAGCCCGAGGACTGCAGCATCACCTTGGTGAGGCCCGCCGGCGCCCGCTCGACCAGCGCCTCAGTCAGGTCGATCACCGGCTCGGCGACGCGGTGGGCGAAGGCCTGCTGGTAGGGCAGGGCCAGGAGCTGGCGATGGGCGGCGTCCGCCAGGCGGCGGTTGCTGAAGCCGAGCGCGGCGCACCACAGGCCGGACATGCCCTCGATGAAGCGGTTGCCGTCGACATCGACGACATGCACGCCCTCGCCCCCGCGGATGACCGTCGGGCCGATCTGCTCGTGCAGGCGCAGATTGGTCTGCGGGTGCAGGTGGAAGGCCGCGTCGCGGGCAAAGGGCGAGTTCGTCGTCACGGACATTCGGCTGCTCGAAGGGTTCGGATGTCGTTTCACTCTATAAAACTGAGTTTCAGTATACAAGACGATATTCTTCGAATCAAGACCGGTTGGCGATTCGAGTTCGACGGAGATATTCCCGTATTTTCAATGTGATGACGGTGTGACCTTGATTTCGCGGCCTCGTTCTGATTTGAATTTTGTTTCGAGCAGAGAAACGCGAGGCGAGGGGCTGAGTCCCCGCGCGGCCGGGAAGGGCAGGGCGACCATGGCGACGGGAGACAAGGCCGATACCGGCGTGAGGTCCGTGCAGCTGGCCTTCGACGTGCTCGAGGCCGTCGCGGCGGAGCAGGACGAGATCGGCGTCAGCGAGCTCGCCAACCGGCTCGCGACGACGAAGGGGACGGTGTTCCGGCATCTGCAGACGCTGGCCGAGCGCGGCTATGTCTCGCAGAACCCGTCGAGCACCCGCTACAAGCTCGGCGTGCGGGCGCATCTGCTCGGGCAGGCCGCGGCCGGGCGCATCGACCTGCTCGCGGCGTCCGAACCGCCGGCGCGGGCGCTGCGGGAGGAGACGGGCATCACCGTGGTGGTGTCGGCGGTCAGCGTCCGCGGCGTCACGGTCATGACGACGCTGCTCGGAAAATCGCCGCTGGAGATCGGCGTGCGGCCGGGCAGCGAGCTGACGCTGCACGCCACGGCGCAGGGAAAGGCCGCGGCAGCCTTCGCCCATCCCTCGCTGATGCCGGCGATCCGGCGCCGCGGCCTGACGCGCGAGACCGAGCACACGATCCAGGACTTCGACGCCCTTGCCGACGAGCTGGCGCGCTGCGCGGCCCGGGGCTACGCCACGGCGCCGGAGGAGGAGACGCTCGGCATCAACGCCCTCGCCGCGCCCATCCTCGGCCGGGACGGCCATGCCCTCGGCACCATCGCCATCGTCGGCTCGATCCAGCACATCCCGCGCGACCCGGCCACCGAACAGATCGACGCCGTCCTGCGGGCGGCGGCGAAGGTGTCGTGGGAGCTGGGCTATGCCGGCCGCATCCCGCCCGGCGCGCCACGATGACGGCGGGCGGGACGCCGCGGCAGGCCATACTTGTCTAGACAGGACCGGTCAGCTGTGATCGATGTCGAGGCGCACCGAGGCCTTCGCTTCGGCAGGGCGCCGCGCCGTGACCATCCGACCGATCCTGCTCTATCCCGATCCGCGCCTGCGCCAGGCCTCGGAGCCCGTGCACGCCTTCGACGCCGGGCTCCGCGCCCTGGCCGCCGATCTGCTCGACACCATGCGCGCCGCGCCGGGCATCGGCATCACCGCGCCCCATATCGGCGTCGCCCAGCGCCTGGTCGTGCTCGAGCTTTCGCCCGAGCAGGGTGTACGGACCTATGTCAACCCGCGGATCGTCGAGGCCTCCACCGAGCGGATCCGGCACCGGGAGGGCAGCGTCTCCATGCCCGGCGCGACCGAGGAGGTCGAGCGCCATGCCCGCGTGCGGGTCGCCTACCAGGACCTCGACGGCGCCGAGCGGATCGAGGAGGCCGACGGCCTGCTCGCCGTCTGCCACCAGCACGAGATCGACCAGCTCGACGGCATCTTCTGGATCCAGCGCCTGTCCCGGCTGAAACGGGAGCGGCTGGTCACGCGCTGGGAGAAGCAGCGGCGCGGCGCCTGAGGGGGGCGATTCGCGCTTGCAATGTTCTTGTTTTGTTCTAGTCTCGACGCATGCAGCCGGACCTGCCCTTCGACGATCCCCTGCCGGAGCAGCGCGCACCGGAACGGAGGACCTTCGAGCGGCGTCCCTCGACCGTCTCGCCGTGGCATCCGCCGATCCCGGGACTGGAGATGAAGCGGCTCGACCGGCTGTTCTTCGCCCTGCGGCTCGGTCCGCAGGCAGGCTCGCGCGCGCTCGAGATCGGATCCCGCATCCGCCCGCAGGCCGGGCGCAGCGGCTCCTGGACCGGGCTGGACCGGCTGCACGCCACCCTGCACATGGCCGACGAGACGGAGGGCCTGAGGCAGAGCCGGGTCGCCATGGCGCTCGAAGCCGGCGCCATGATCCGTTTGCCGGCCTTCGACGTCGCCTTCGGCCGGCTCGATGCCTGGCCCGACGGCGCCGGTGGCGCCCACCTCGTCCTGCTTTGCGACGTCGGCCGACTCGAGCTGGAGGCATTGCGCCGGGACCTGGGGGCCGCGATGCGGCAGGCGGGGTTCCGCCGCTTCGAAAAGCGCTTCGATCCGCATGTGACGCTGCGCTACGGCGGCCGGCCGCTGGCGCCGAGAGAGGTCGGCCCGGTGCAATGGACCGTGCAGGACTTTGCGCTGATCCACAGCCAGGTCGGGCTGGCGCGCCACGATGTCAAGCGCTGCTGGCCGCTCGCCTGAGAGCGGCGCACCGGCGACCGTCGCGAGCCCTCTCAGCCGCCCCCCGCGATGACGGCCGCTCCGGCTCCGAACAGCAGCCAGGCCAGCGCGGGATGCAGCACCAGGCGCGCCGGGCCCGTCCGCGCCGCGAAGCCGAGCCCGTGCGCGAACAGGCCGGCGGCGCCGAGCATCAGGAGCGGCAGCCCGGCATGGACGCGCCCGTTCGGGACGCCGTGGAGGGCATAGGGATAGAGCAGCAGCAGGAGGCTCACCCCGCCGGCGGCCATGAGCGACAGCGCTCGCGTCCAGGGCCGGCCGGTGGGCCGCGCCTCGACGTCAGTGGCCCCGGTCATCGACGGGCACGCGGACGGGCTCGCTCTCGTGCAGCTCGAGCCACATGGCGTTGAGGATCGAGAAGGCGCCGGCGAACCCGACGCCGAGGATCCAGGCGAAGTACCACATGGGCGATATCCTCCTTCAGTAGATGCCGGGCGGGTTGCCCGCGACATGGGCGAGCGTGACGCGCCCGCGCAGCACGCGGTAGACCCAGGCGGTGTAGGCCAGGATGATGGGCAGGAAGACCGCGGTCGCCCCGAGCATGATGGCGAGCGTCAGGTGGCTCGACGACGCGTCCCACACGGTGAGGCCGGCGTCGGGCGCGAGCGAGGACGGCAGCAGGAAGGGGAAGACCGCAAGACCCGCGGTCGCGATGACGCCGGCGAGGGCAAGGCCGCTGGCCGGGAAGGCGAGGCCCGGCCGGCCGGCGCGCAGCAGGGCCGCAGCGCCGAGGGTGCCGGCCCACACGAGCAGCGGCGCGGCCACCGTCCAGGGCTGCTCGCGATAGTTGGCCATCCAGGCGCCGGAGGCGCGCACGACGTGCTTCATCAGCGGATTCGAGGGCCCGTCATGGGCGAGAGGGCCGACGACGACGTAACCATCGATGCCGACCGCCACCCAGATGCCGGCGACGATGAACAGGACGAGCGTGACGAGGGCGGCGCGCCGGGCGAAGAGAGCGGCGCGAGAGGCCACCGGCTCGCCGGCCTTCAGCGCGAGATAGGCGCCGCCGTGCATCACCAGCATCGCGACGCTGACCAGGCCGCAGAGCAGGGCGAAGGGATTGAGCAGTCCGAGCAGGGTGCCCTCGTAGGTCATGCGCAGCGTCTCGTCGAAGCGGAACGGCACGCCCTGCAGCACGTTGCCGAAGGCGACGCCGAAGACGAGCGCCGGCACGACGCCGCCGACGAAGAGCGCCCAGTCCCAGGTTCTGCGCCAGGTCGGGTGTGCGACCTTCGAGCGGAACTTGAAGGCGACGGGACGCAGGATCAGCGCGCAGAGCACCAGGAACATGGCGAGGTAGAAGCCGGAGAAGGCCACGGCGTAGAGCGGCGGCCAGGCGGCGAAGATGGCGCCGCCGCCGAGGACGAACCAGACCTGGTTGCCCTCCCAGACCGGGCCGACGGTGTTGATGGCCACGCGCCGCTCGTCGTCCGTGCGGCCGACGAAGGGCAGCAAGGCCGCGGTGCCGAGGTCGAAGCCGTCGGTCACGGCGAAGCCGATGAGCAGGATGCCGAGGAGCGCCCACCAGATCAGGCGCAGCGTTTCGTAGTCGAGCATGGCAATGCCTTTCGGGACCTATTCGGCGGCGACCGGGACGGCGATCGGGGACGGGGCGCGATCCGGCTCGGACAGGCCCGGCCCGAGCCGGATCGCCTTGATCATGAGGTAGACGTCGACGACCAGCAGCGTCGAATAGAAGACGATGAAGCCGACGAGCGTGGTGAGGACGTTGCCGGCGGACAGGCTCGACACCGCCAGGAAGGTCGGCAGAACGCCCTCGATCACCCAGGGCTGGCGGCCGACCTCGGCGACGTACCAGCCGAGCTCGGCGGCGATCCAGGGCAGCGGCAGCACCCAGAGCGCCACCCGCAGGAAGGCCGGCGAGGCCAGGAGGCGGCGGCGCGAGGCGAGGTAGAAGGCCACGGCGAAGAGGCCGATGAAGAAGAAGCCGAGGCCGACCATGATCCGGAAGCTCCAGAACAGCGGCGAGACCTGCGGCACCGTGCTCCAGGCGGCCTGCTCCACCTCCGCATCCGTGGCGTTGCGGATGTCGGGCCGGATCTTCTTGAGCAGCAGGGCATAGCCGAGGTCGTCGCCATGGGCGGCGAGGTCGGCCCGGGCCAGCGCGTCGGTGCGGTCGGCGCGCAGCCTCTCCACCGCCGCATAGGCGAGGAGGCCCGAGCGGATCCGCACCTGGGCATGGGCCGCGAGCTGGTTGATGCCCGGCACCTCGGTGCTGATCGAGCGCGTGGCGATCAGGCCGAGCATCCACGGCACCTTGATCTCGTAGTCGGTGCGCCGCGCCGCCTGGTTGGGCAGGCCGAACAGCGTGAAGGAAGCGGGAGCGGGCTCGGTGTCCCACATCGCCTCGATCGCGGCGATCTTCATCTTCTGGTTCTCGCCGGCGGTGTAGCCGCTCTCGTCGCCGAGGACGACGACCGACAGCGCCGCCGCCAGGCCGAAGCTCGCCGCCACGGTCATGGAGCGCTTGGCGAGCTCCACGTGCCGGCCGCGCAGGAGATAGAAGGCGCTGATCGAGAGCACGAAGACCGCGCCGGTGACGTAGCCGGCGCTCACCGTGTGCACGAACTTGGCCTGCGCCACCGGATTGAAGATCACGGCCATGAAGTCCGTCACCTCCATGCGCATCGTATCGGGGTTGAAGCGCGCGCCGACGGGATGCTGCATCCAGCCGTTGGCGATCAGGATCCACAGCGCCGAGAGATTGGAGCCGAGGGCCACCAGCCAGGTCACCGCCAGGTGCGCCACCTTCGAGAGGCGGTCCCAGCCGAAGAAGAACAGGCCGATGAAGGTGGCCTCGAGGAAGAAGGCCATCAGCCCTTCGATCGCCAGCGGCGCGCCGAAGACGTCTCCGACATAGTGGCTGTAATAGGCCCAGTTCATGCCGAACTGGAACTCCATGGTGATGCCGGTGGCCACGCCCATGGCGAAGTTGATGCCGAAGAGCACGCCCCAGAACTTCGTCGCCTGCCGCCAGATCTCGCGGCCGGTCATGACGTAGACGCTCTCCATGATGCCGAGCAGGACCGCGAGGCCCAACGTCAGCGGGACGAAGAGGAAGTGGTACATGGCCGTGAGGCCGAATTGCAGGCGTGAGAGCTGCACAACGTCCATGGTGGTCACGGCACGGTATTCCCTGCAGAAGGGCTGGCGGCCGGCGGGCCGATGAGCCGGGTTTCGACGCGTCCCGCATCCACCTGCGGCCTGCGGGCCGGCCCGAACACGAGCCAGCCGGCGGCGATGACCACCGCGACCTTGGCGGCGACCACGATGACGACGTCACGCAGGAGAGGATGCCTGGACATGGATCTCGTATGCCGGTTGCCCGGCGCCGCCGCCTTGATCTGGATCAGGCGAAGGGCATGCCGCCGGGCGAGGTCGCGGGCCACTCAATGCGCCATCAGCACCGGCATCGGCGCGTGGTCGAGGACGTGCCGCGTGACGCCGCCGAGCAGCAGCTGCCGCAAACGGCTGTGCGTGTAGGCACCCATGACCAGCAGGCTCGCGTTCTCCTGGCTGCAGACGGTCAGCAGGGCCTCGCCGACGGGAACGGCGTCGTCCGGTGCCGCGACCGCCGGCCGCGCGACCACGCCGTGCCAGCGCAGGTATTGCCCGAGGTCGGACAGGTCGGCCCGGGCGGGCTGCGCGCCGGGCGCGGTGAAGATCGTGACGTGCGCCGCCTCCTGCAGCAGCGGCATCGCCTGCGCCACGGCCCTGGCGCCCTCGAGGCTGCCGTTCCAGGCGATCATGACATGCCGCAGGAGATCGTCCGGAACCCGGTCGCCGACCACGAGCGTGGGCCGGCCCGAGGCGAAGACGGCCGCGTCGAAAGCTTCCACCACGAACGGGTCGGTCCAGAGCGGCCTGTCGACGACGATGAGATCGCTGACGCGCCCGGCGGCGGCGACGATGGTCGAGACCTCGCCGATCGCCTCGCGCCAGGATGCGAAGGTCGCGTCGAGCCGGTCGTCCGGGCTCATCGGCAGGTCTCTGGCGGCGCACCACGCCTCCAGGGTGGCGCATGCCCGCGACGCCGACTCGATATTGTCGCGCTCGATCGATTCCGCCGTCACGCCCGCCGCCTGCAGCACCTCGGGGAGGCTGGCGTAGAGGACCTTGGCATCGGGGCGCACGAACAGCACCTCGACATGGGCATGGGTCCGTCCGGCGAGGCGAACGGCGGCCTCGAGCCTGTGGCCGGCATCGATACCGGGGCCGGTGGGCACAAGAATGCAACGACAGGGCATGGCGCGATCTCTCCGTGAGAGCCGCATTCGAGCCGCGGCGGCGGGCGTCCGCTCTGATCCAGCTCAAGGCCCGGCATCGAAGACAGGCGCCGGCAGCCGCCGCGGCGTTTGAGCGAGATCAACGACGGCGCGCCGCAAGCGGGGCCATGCTGCCTGCAGACGGGGGCGGATCGTCCGCCCATCGAGCCGGGAGCGCACCATGCGGATCAGGGACATCATGTCGAAGCCGGTGATCACCGTCGCGCGGACCGCGACGCTCGCCGAGGCGATCCATCGGATGCTCGATGCCCATGTCAGCGGCCTGCCGGTGGTGGACGAGGCCGGCGGGCTGGTCGGCGTGATCAGCGAGGGCGACCTGCTGCGGCGGGCCGAGATGGGGACCCAGCCGCAGCATTCCCGCTGGCTGGAGTGGCTGATCCAGCCTGGCCGCCTCGCCTCCGAATATGTCCGGGCCAATGGGCGGCTGGTGCATGAGCTGATGACGCTGGAGCCGGTCACCGTCGACGAGGATGCCCCGCTCCAGGAGGCGGTCTCGCTGATGGAGCGCTGGCGGATCAAGCGGCTGCCGGTGATGGGCCGGGACGGGCTCGTCGGCATCGTCACCCGGGCCGACATCATCCGCGGCCTCGCCGGGTTCCTGGCTCCCGCCTACGAGGAGCAGGCCACGAGCGATGCGGAGATCCGCAGCCGCATCCTGGCCGAGCTCGCGGCGCAGAGCTGGGCCCCCACCGCCGCGCTCGACATCGAGGTCGAGAGCGGCGTGGTCCGGCTCCGCGGCACGATCTTCGACGAGCGCGAGCGGGATGCCGTCCGCGTCGCCGCCGAGAACGTCGTCGGGGTGCGCCGCGTCGAGGACCATCTCGTCTGGGTCGAGCCCAATACCGGCATGACCATCTCGTCACCACTCGACGAGCGGCGGGATGGCGCCGCCACGCCGGACAAGGCTGCGTAGGGGCCGGCCATGCCGCTCTGCGATATCTGCTTCGTCTGCTTCGATCCGACGCTCGACGAGCGCCGAGGGGCGGCTGCGGCCTATGCCGTGGACCTCGCTGCCCGGCATTCGGCCCACCTGACCCTTGTCGTCGGAGTCGCGCAGACGTCCATCGCCTCGCTGTCGCCGGTCTTCGACCTCGCCGGCATCGAGGCGGAGGCCAACGCCCGGAGCCGCGAGCGGGCCGAGACCTTCGGGGAACGGCTCCGCGAGCTCGCCGCGGTGGCGGGCGTGTCGGCCAGCGTCGAGATTCGCCAGGGCGCGCTGTTCCCGGTCTACGAGGCGGTGGCGCGGGTTGCGCGGGTGCACGACCTCGCGGTGGTCGATGCGCCGCGTCCGGGCTTCGATATGCACCGCGAATTCGTCGAGGACCTGATCGAGTCCTCCGGCGCGCCGGTGGTGCTGGTGCCCCAGGGTTGGACGGCCGGGGCTCGGATCCGCCGGGCGCTGCTGGCCTGGGACGGTGGGCGGGAGGCGGCCCGGGCCATGCACCAGGCCGCCCCGATCCTCGACGGGTGCGGCAGCATCGACGTGGTCCGCATCTCCGGCGAGTCGTCGCGAGCCCGGCGTGCCGCGGCCGAGACCGTGGGCGGCGCCGACGCCGCGCGGCATCTCGCCCGCCACTGCGCCGAGGTCTCCGTCTCCGATCGGCCGGCCCGCGACGGCCGGGTGTTCGACACCTTGCAGCTCCATGCCGGGCTGACCGGTGCGGACCTGATCGTCATGGGCTTCTACGGCCACTCGCGCCTGCGCGAATCCATTCTCGGCGGCGCGACGCGGGACGCGCTGTCGTCGTGCGCGATGCCCGTCCTCCTCGCCGCGTGATCCGGCCGACTGTCGCACTCTGCCGGCGGCCGTGAGCGGGCCGGCAGGGTTTGAGCCATATCGAGGGCCGCGGGCGGGCGCGGCGCAGGCTTCGACCATTGCCCGGCGGGACATCGCCATGCTCCATCGCATCATCCTCCATCTCGCCCGCGCGCCCGATCATCCCGACGGCAGCGACCGCATCGGCTACGAGCTGCTCGCACCGCTCGACGGTGACGGCCATCTCGACCCGATCGGCTGGCAGCAGGTTCGCGCCCTGTGTCACGTGCGCCGTTTCGCGCCCGACGAGCCCGAGCGCGGTGGCCTGCTCGTCCACCGCCCCGGCGGCACGGGCGGCGCGACCTGGCTGATCGATTTCGGCCGCGGCGCCGCCGGCGACGATGAAAGCGGCCATCGCCTCGAGACCCATGTCTTTCGGAAAGGCGAATGCATCTCGATCGGCAATGCCCGGCGCCGCCTCAGGACCTTCAGGATCGTCGACGTGCAACCCGTGCGCGAACGCCTCGCTCCGTCGCGCCGTCCAACCGGCGAAGCGCCGGGTCGGCGCCGGGTCCGTGTTCCCTGGTGACGAGGCGAGGCTGCCGGAGTGCGGGTATCCCGCAGGCAGCCTGCCCTCGATCCTGACGGACGATGAATGCTAGATCGACGGCGCGTGCCGGATCGAGCACGGATCGAGGTAGCGGTCGAACACCGCGCAGATCGCGCGCACGAAAGGCCGTCCCCTCTCCGTTACCGTGAGATAGCGGTCGCGCCGCCGGATCAGGCCGTCCTGCTCGAAGCGGCAGAGCCGGACGAGGTCGGGCAGAAGGCCGTCCGGGCTGACGTCGTGGCGGCCGGCGACGTCGAGCAGGTCGACGGCGAGGTCGCACATCAACCGCGCGATGATCTCGCCGCGGAACCGATCCTCGGTGCTCAGCACGAGGCCGCGCGCGACGGGCAGGTGCCCTCGTCCGACGGCCGTGCGCCAGAGCGGCACCTTCACGACATTCTGGACATATCCCGCCGGCAAATGACCGATGGACGATGCGCCCAGGCCGATGAGCGTCTCGGCCTGGTCCGTGGTGTATCCCTGGAAGTTCCGGCGGACCGTCCCGCGAGCCAGCGCCCGCGCCAGCCGGTCGCCTGGCCTGGCGAAATGGTCGAGGCCGACGCGGACATAGCCGCGCTCCTCCAGGTCGTCGGCCGCGACCTCCTGCTGGCGGAAGCGCTCGAGCGGGCCTGGCAGAGCCTCCTCCGGAATCAGGCGCTGGGCCGGCTTCATCCACGGCACGTGCGCATAGCCGAACAGGGCGATGCGGTCGGGCGCCAGGGTCAGCACCTGCTCCACCGTCGCTCTGAGGCCCATGGTCGTCTGATGCGGCAGGCCGTACATCAGGTCCAGGTTGATCGCGGCGATGCCGGCCTCGCGCAGCGTCTCGACCGCCCAGCGCGTCCGGGAGAATGGCTGCCAGCGGTGCACCGCCCGCTGGACCTTGGGATCGACGTCCTGCACGCCGAGGCTGATGCGGTTCACGCCGGCCGAGACGGCGGCCTCGATCCAGTCCCGCGTCAGCGTGCGCGGATCGCATTCCACCGCGAGCTCGGTGTCCGGGCCGAGGCGGAAGCCGGTCCGCAGCCGGTCGAGGATGCTGCCGAAGTCGGCGCCCGACAGGATGTTCGGGGTGCCGCCGCCGAAATGGATCGCGCCGACGTTCAGGCGGCGACCGACCGCCTCGGTGACCAGCGCGATCTCGTCGAGCAGCCTCGCCGCATAATCCGCCACCGGCTCGGCGCGGGGACTCGCCGCCGTGTGGCAGCCGCAATACCAGCACAGCTGCTCGCAGAAGGGCACGTGCAGGTAGAGCGAGACCGCGTCGGCCGGATCGAGCCGGCGCAGCCAGCCGCGATACTGCGCCTCGCCGACGCCCTCGTGGAAATGCGGCGCCGTGGGATAGCTGGTGTAGCGCGGAACCCGGCCGTCGTAGCGGGCGATCAGCTCGGCCGCCGAGCGAGGCCCCCAGCGCGGGCAATCGGGCTTGAGCGTGCAGGCTTGCGGCATGGTCGACCTCGGCTGGACCGGATGGTCACGCATAGCCACCGGCTCGCCGGCGCGCCTTGATCCCGCTCAATGCCCGCCGGCCGGCGTCAGGCGTTGAGCCGGCGCAGGGCGGCCTTGTTGCGCAGCACGATGTTGCGCCGGGCCGCCGGCAGGGCGATGACGCCGTCGCGCTCGAGCTGGGTGAGGGTTCGCGACACGGTCTCGATGGTAAGGCCGAGATAGTCGGCGATGTCGCTGCGCGACATCGGCAGCTCGATGGCGTCGACATGGACCCGATCCGCCATCTCGAGCAGGAAGGTCGCGACCTTCTCCGTCGCCGACTTGCGGCCGAGCAGGATCATATGCTGCTGGGCCCGTTCGAGGTTGAGCAGCGCCGTTGCGACCACCTGCCGGGCGAGCGGCATGTCGCCGGCGGCCAGGATCTCCAGGCTGCAGCGGCGATAGGCGACCACGACGGCCTCGCCCACCGCCTCGGCGGAGCAGTGGTAGTCCGTGCCGCGCTCGATGCCGAAGATGTCGCCGGCGACATGGAAGGCCTCGATCTGGCGGCGGCCGTCGCTCAGGATCTTGCAGGTCCGCACCACGCCGGCGGTGACCTTGAAGTACCAGCGGGCCTCGTCGCCTTCCCCGTAGATCTCCTCGTCCTTGTGGACGCTGCGGGCGATCCCCATCGCCGGCGCCTCCCCTCGGGCGGCGGCCGCCGGCCCGCCCGCCCGCATCGGGGTGGCGGGTGCGGCGGGATCGATCCCGGTCGTTGCCGGTGCGGTCTGCATCAGAGCCTCCTCGGTGGGCCATGGCCCATCGGTACCGGCATGCCTCGCCGGCGGAAATTCCGGTTCGACGCTGAGGAGAGGTCCTTAAGGCGGGTCCCTCAGGGGTTTTCCGGAGGCGGCCTCAGCCCGGTGCGGTGACCAGCGCGCTGCGGATGGTCTCGACCAGGGCTCCGTCCGTCAGCGGCTTCTCCAGGACCTTGCGGATGCCGGAGCGCGCTGCCCGCGCGCGCATGTCGTTGCTGACCCGGCTGGCAATGAGGATGGCGGGCAGGCCGACGCTGCGCCCGCGCAGCGCGTCGACGAGCTCGATGCCGTTCATCGCCGGCATGCTGTAGTCGACGACGAGGCAGCCGGTGGCCGGCAGGTCCTTCGCGCCGAGAATGGCGGCGGGGCCCTCGTAGAGCTGCACGCGCAGGCCCTCCATCTCGAGGGCGAAGCGCAGGGCCTGCCGCACGGCCGAATCATCGTCGACCACCAGGATCGGTCCAAGCTTGGCGGTCATCCGACATCCTGCCGCAGCGCCGGGAAACGGCGAGCGTCATCCATGCCAGCCCGGCGCTCGCGGCGACTTGATATGCGTCAACCCGGCGTCAGGGCTGCGGATCGCCGCCCCGGCCGACACCGGCGGCGAGCGCCATCCGCACCAGCTCGGACAGGCTGGAGGCCCGCATCTTGGTCATGAGATTGGCGCGATAGATCTCGACCGTGCGCGGGCTGATGGCGAGGTGGGCGGCGATGGTCTTGTTCGGGTGGCCTTCGAGCAGGCCGTCCAGAACCTGGCGCTCGCGCTCGGACAGGGATTCGACACGGGTGCCGAGGTCGGCGGCGGCGGACCTGCGGTCGAGGTCCCAGCGCTGGCGATCGAGCGCGGCGCGCACCGACTCGATGATGGCGCCGTCGTCGAAGGGCTTCTCGATGAAGTCAGCCGCGCCGTCCTTCATGGCGGCGACGGCGAGGGGGATGTCGCCGTGTCCGGTGATCACGATCACCGGCATCGCGCTGCCGAGATCCCTGAGCCGGCGCAGCAGCTCCAGGCCGTCCATGCCCGGCATGCGGACGTCGGTGACGACGCAGCCGGCTGTCGCGCCGGTGCAGGCCTGGAGGAAGGCCTCGGCCGAGTCGTAGAGCCGGGTCGAGATCCCGGCCGTGGCGAACAGGAAGGCGAGCGACTGCCGGACGGCGATATCGTCGTCGACCACGTGCACCGCGAGATCATGCGCCATCGGTGAGGTCCTCGTCCGCTGCGGTCCGCAGGGTGAAACGGAACACGGTGCCCCCGCCCGGGTTGGGCTCGGTCCACAGCCGGCCGCCATGGGTCTCGACGATCGTCCGGCAGATCGACAGGCCGACGCCCATGCCGTAGGGCTTGGTGGTGACGAAGGGTTGGAAGAGCTGCGGCGCGATCGCCGGGTCGATGCCGGGGCCGGTATCGGCGACCCGCACTTCCACCAGGCCGCCCTCGGCCGCGCCGGTCTCGATGGCGAGCGCGGGGCTCGGGCTGTCCTGCATGGCCTCGATGGCGTTGCGGATGAGATTGAGGATCACCTGCTGCACCTGGATCCGGTCGACGAAGACGCGCTCGATATCCGAGTCGAGGTTGAACGAGACCCGGATGCCCCGTTCCTTGGCGCCGACCAGCGCCAGCGCCGCCGCCTCCTGCACCACCTTGGAGAGGTTCTCCACGCGGTGCTCGTTCTCGCCGCGGGCCACGAATTCACGCAGATGCCGGATGATCTGGCCGGCCCGGATCGCCTGGTCCGCGGCCTGGCCGACCGCGTCGCGCAGCAGCGCGGCATTCGGGTCCTGGCTGTGCTCCAGCAGCCGCCGGCAGCCCTTGAGATAGTTGGCGATCGCCGTCAGCGGCTGATTGATCTCGTGAGCCAGGGTCGAGGCCATCTCGCCCAGCGCCGTGAAGCGCGACATGTGGACCAGCTCCGCCTGCAGCTCCTGCAGGCGCGCCTCGGTCTGCTGGCGCTCGGTGAGGTCGCGGATGAAGCCGGTGAAGAAGCGGGCTTCGGCCGACCGCATCTCGCCGACCGACAGCTCCATCGGGAAGGTCGAGCCGTCCTTGCGCTGGCCGACCACGACGCGGCCGATGCCGATGATCCGGCGCTCGCCGGTGGTGAGGTAGCGGCCGACATAGCCGTCGTGCTGCTCGCGATAGGGCGAGGGCATGAGCATGCTCACGTTGCGTCCGACGACCTCCTCCGGCGCGTAGCCGAACAGGCGCTGCGCCGTGGCGCTGAAGGATTGCACGACCGCGCGCTCGTCGATCACGACCATGGCGTCGGGAACCGTCTCGAGGATCGAGCGCAGATGCGCTTCGCGCGCCGTCAGCCGCGCCGCCGCCTCGACCTCCCGCGAGATGTCCTGGATCACGACCACGAAGCCGTGCGCTTCGCCGCCGGCTCCGATCAGGGGCGTGATGGTCCGATGGCAGGTCAGCACCTGCCCGTCGCGGCGCGTGACGACGACGTCCGCGCGGGAGGCTGAAGCAGAGCCGGCGGTTGCGGGCGCTGCCTCCTCGCCGCCATGGGACGGGCGGGCCTGCGTCACGGCGAGCCCGGTCGCATCCGCAAGGCCGATGACCTCCTCGGCGCCGAGGCTGCGCGCGACCACCCGCCCGGCGGGGTCGGTCAGCACCACCGCGGGGTTCACCGCGGATCGCGGCGATCGCGCGCCGTGCGTGGTCGGATCGTCGTCCTCGTTCAGCACGTCCGCTCGTCCGCCTCCTGCAGGCTTCCTTCTAGGCGTCCTGCGCGCGGGTGGGAAGCGTGCGCGCCCGGCGCAGAGCGCATATCGAAGCGGGCGCCGCTTTGATCGGCGTCAATGCATCCGCCCGGCTCCCGCTCTCCCATGCGAGCCGACGCACGACACGGAGGCGGCCCCATGCACGCGATGGTCCTGAACCGGCCGCGCCGCCCCCTCGAATGGACGGAACGCCCGGACCCGGTGCCCAAGGCCGGCGAGATCCGCCTGCGGGTGGAGGCCTGCGGGGTGTGCCGGACCGACCTGCACATCGTCGACGGTGACCTGCGGCACCCGCGCCTGCCCGTGGTGCCGGGCCACGAGATCGTCGGGCGGGTCGACGCCATCGGCCCGTTCGTCCGCGGCTTCGTGCTCGGCCAGCGGGTCGGCGTGCCCTGGCTCGGCCACGCCTGCGGGCATTGCGCCTATTGCGCCGGCGGCCGCGAGAACCTGTGCGACGACCCGCTGTTCACGGGCTACACCTGCGACGGCGGCTTCGCCTCCCATGCGATCGCCGACGCCAAATTCGCCTTTCAGCTCGACGAGCGCGCCGATCCGGTCACCCTCGCGCCGCTGCTCTGTGCTGGCCTGATCGGCTGGCGCAGCCTGAAGCTGGCGGGAGCGGGCGAAGCCATCGGTCTCTACGGCTTCGGCGCCGCGGCTCACATCGTCGCGCAGCTCTGCCTGCATCAGGGCCGCCGCGTCCACGCCTTCACCCGTCCGGGTGATGCGCAGGCCCAGTCCTTCGCCCGCTCCCTCGGCGCCGTCTGGGCCGGCGGTTCCGACGAGCCGGCGGCCGAGCCGCTGGATGCCGCCATCATCTTCGCGCCCGTCGGCTGGCTGGTGCCGGCTGCCCTTCGCGCGGTCCGCAAGGGCGGCAAGGTCGTGTGCGGCGGGATCCACATGAGCGACATCCCGGCCTTCCCCTACGGGCTGCTCTGGGAGGAGCGCCAGCTTCTGTCCGTGGCCAACCTCACGCGCGCCGACGCGGCGGAGTTCCTCGCCGCCGTCGCCGCTGCGCCGGTGCGGACCGCGACGACCCGCTATGCGCTCGAGCAGGCGAACACGGCCCTCGCCGATCTGCGCGACGGGCGCCTGCAGGGCGCGGCCGTGCTGGTGCCCTGAGGAGCGGCTGCGTCGCCGCGGCGATTGAGGCAGATCAAGGACGGTTAGCCGGCACAGTGGCGGGATGAATCGATCGCCAGACGACAGGGCTTCCGTAGAGGCAGGCGCCGATGATCAAGGACATACTGGTTCATCTCGACGGCGGTGCCGAAGACGAGACGCGCGTCGCCCATGCCCGGATGCTCGCCGAAGCCAACGGGGCGCGGCTGGTCGGCGTGCTGACGGCGCTCCTCCCGGCGTTCCGTGTGCTCGCCGACGGCGTCGGCGACGAGGGGGCGAGGCACTACGATGCGGATGCGCGGGCGCGCTGCGAGACGCACATGGCGCGGCTCGAGGCCATCCGGCTGGAGCTCTGTCGTCGCTTCGCCAATTCGGCGGCGATGCGGGAGGTCCTGCGCATCGACGGCTTCCCCGAGACCGTCTGCGCGCAGCTGGTCCGGGAGGTGCGCCGCGCCGATCTCCTGGTCGCGACCTGCCCCTATCGGGCCGGCCATCGCCGGTGGGACGGCCTGGTCGAGGCCGCCATGCTCGAAGGCGGACGGCCGCTCTACCTCGTGCCGCCCGGCCGCCCGCCGGCGGATCGGATCCGCTCGGTCGTGGTGGCCTGGAAGGATGGACGCGAGCTCGCGCGCGCAGTCGGCGACGCCATGCCCCTCCTTGCGGACGCCGCCGGCGCCACGCTCGTCTGCGTGCCCGAGCCCGAGAATCCCGACCCGTCGGACGGCCTCGACGCATGGGCCGAGCACCTGCGCTGGCACGGGGTCCGGGCGAGCTGCCGCATGCTCGACGGCGATGCCGGGCCCGTGGGCCGGCTGATGATCGAGGAGGCCCATCGCCTCGGGGCGGACCTGATCGTGCTCGGGGCCTACGGTCATTCCCGCCTGAGGGAATGGCTGGTGGGCGGCACGACGCGCGACCTGCTGCGGCTCAGCGACATTCCGCTGCTCGTCGCCCATTGAAGGGGCGATCGCGGCCGGCCGAAGGCCCGGCGACAGCTCGCGGGCTTCGACCAATCCGTCGAGCCTGGGCACTGCAGGTCCGACTCCACGCGCGCTCGAAGCCCGAGCGGCAGCTCCACCGGATCACAGCTCCGCCGGCCAGCGCCAATCGCGCACCTCGGGCATGTCGAGGCCGTATTGCCGGATATAGCGATCGTGCTCGATCAGCTTGTCGCGGATCGCCTGCTTGGCGTAGACGGCGGCGGCGCCGAGCTTGGGCACGCGGTCGATCACGTCGGCGACCAGGTGGAAGCGGTCGAGCCGGTTGCGCACCACCATGTCGAACGGCGTCGTGGTCGAGCCCTCCTCCTCGTAGCCGCGCACGTGCATGTTGTCGTGGTTGGTGCGCTTGTAGGCCAGGCGGTGAATCAGCCAGGGGTAGCCGTGATAGGCGAAGATCACCGGCTTGTTGGTGGTGAACAGCGCGTCGAAGTCGCTGTCGGTCAGCCCGTGCGGATGCTGGGTCCTGGGCTGCAGTGTCATCAGGTCGACGACGTTGACCACCCGCACCTTCAGGCCCTGCACGTGGCGGCGCAGGAAATCGACCGCGGCCAGGGTCTCCAGCGTCGGCACGTCGCCGGCGCAGGCCATCACCACGTCCGGCTCCTCGTCGCGGTCGTTGCTCGCCCATTCCCAGATGCCGATGCCCTGGGTGCAATGCTTGATCGCCGCATCCATGCCGAGCCATTGCGGCGCCGGCTGCTTGCCCGCGACGATGACGTTGATGCGGTTCCAGCTCCTCAGGCAATGGTCGGTGACGTAGAGCAGCGTGTTGGCGTCCGGCGGCAGGTAGACCCGCACGATGTCCGCCTTCTTGTTGACGACATGGTCGATGAAGCCGGGGTCCTGGTGGCTGAAGCCGTTATGGTCCTGGCGCCAGACATGCGAGGTCAGGAGGTAGTTGAGCGAGGCGATCGGGCGGCGCCACGGCACGTCCCGCGCGGTCTTCAGCCATTTCGCATGCTGGTTGAACATCGAATCGACGATGTGGATGAAGGCCTCGTAGCAGGAGAACAGGCCGTGCCGGCCGGTGAGCAGGTAGCCTTCGAGCCAGCCCTGGCAGAGGTGCTCGCTCAAGACCTCCATCACGCGGCCATCGGGCGCCAGGTGGTCGTCCTCCGGCAGCCGCGCGGCGTTCCAGGCCCGGTCGGTGGCCTCGAACACCGCCTGCAGCCGGTTGGAGGCGGTCTCGTCCGGGCCGAAGACGCGGAAGTTGCGGCTCGCCCGGTTGGCCCGCAGGGTATCGCGCAGGAGGGCGCCCATGACGGCCGTCGCCTCGGCGCTGTCGCCGCCGGGATGGGCCACCGGCACGGCATAGGCGGTGAAGTCGGGCAGGCGCAGCGGCCGGCGCAGCGCGCCGCCATTGGCATGCGGATTGGCGCTCATGCGCGCCTCCCCGGCGGGGGCCAGCGCCGCGATGTCCGCCTTCAGCCGGCCGGCCTGGTCGAACAGCTCCTGCGGCCGGTAGCTCGCCATCCAGGTCTCCAGGAGCTGGAGATGGCCGGGCTTGGCCATGTCGCTGAACGGCACCTGGTGCGAGCGCCAGGATCCCTCGGTCTTGAGGCCGTCCACGGTCTTGGGCCCGGTCCAGCCCTTGGGGCTGCGCAGCACGATCATCGGCCAGCGCGGCCGCTCGGTGCGGCCCTCCTCCCGCACGGCCCACTGGATGGCGCGGATCCCGGCGAAGGCCCGGTCCATCGCCGCGGCCATGGCCTGGTGCATCGCCTCCGGCTCGTGGCCCTCGACGAAGAGCGGGTCGTAGCCGTAGCCGCGCAGCAGGCTCTCCAGCTCGTCGCCGCCGATGCGCGCCAGCACGGTCGGGTTGGCGATCTTGTAGCCGTTGAGGTGCAGGATCGGCAGCACGGCCCCGTCGGTCGCCGGGTCGAGGAACTTGTTGGCGTGCCAGGAGGTCGCCAGCGGCCCGGTCTCGGCCTCGCCGTCGCCGACGACGCAGGCGACCACGAGGCTCGGATTGTCCAGCACCGCGCCATAGGCATGGGCGAGGGAATAGCCGAGCTCGCCGCCCTCATGGATCGAGCCGGGCGTCTCCGGCGCGGCGTGACTCGGAATGCCACCGGGGAAGGAGAACTGCCGGAACAGGCGCTTCATGCCCTCCTCGTCCTCCGAGACGTCGGGGTAGAGCTCGCTGTAGGTGCCTTCCAGATAGGTGTTGGCGACCACGCCCGGCGCGCCGTGCCCGGGCCCGGCGATGAACAGCACCTCGGCGTTCTGCTCGCGGATCACCCGGTTGAGGTGGACATAGAGGAAGTTCAACCCCGGCACCGTGCCCCAATGGCCGAGCAGCCGCGGCTTGACGTGCTCGAGCTTCAAGGGCTCGCGCAGCAGCGGGTTGTCGAGCAGGTAGACTTGGCCGACCGAGAGATAGTTCGCCGCGCGCCACCAGGCGTCCATGTGCTGCAGCGTCTGCGGCGAGAGCGGGGCGGTTTCCGTTGGCTGCGCCTTGCTGTCCATCGTGCTGCTCCAGAGCCTGGTGGAATCGATACCGCATCAACGACGCACCGTGATGACGGCATGCCGCCAGAGGTTGAGCGAGGCGCCGCGTCCCGCATTGACCGGGATCAAGCCGCGGCGGCCGGCGCCGGCTTGCCGGCGAAGACCGACCAGGCCTCCTCGGCGATCACCTGTTCCTCATCGGTCGGGACGACCAGCACGGCGACCGGGCCGCCGCCGTCGATCTGCGCCGCGTTTCCGGCATTGGCGGTGTCGTCCAGCGTCACGCCGAGCCAGGCGAGGCGCCGGCATACGGCGGCCCGGATCGGCGGCTGGTGCTCGCCGATGCCGGCGGTGAACACGAGCGCATCGAGCCCGCCGACCGTGTTGGCGAGGGCCGCGACCTCGCGGGCGATGCGGAAGGTGAAGAGATCGAGCGCCTCTCGGGCCTCGGGCGCCTCGCTCTCCAGCAGCACGCGGCTGTCGGCGCTGATCCCCGACACGCCGAGCAGGCCCGAACGGTTGTAGAGCAGGTCCTCCAGAGCCTCGACGGAGAGGCCCTGCGTCTTCATCAGATGGATCGCCACGCCCGGATCGAGCGCGCCGCAGCGCGTCGCCATCGGGATGCCGTCGAGGGTGGAGAAGCTCATGCTGGTGTCGCGGCTGACGCCGCCTTCGAGCGCGCACAGGCTGGCGCCGCTGCCGAGATGGGCGACCACGACGCGCTTGTCCGCGAGCGCCGGCCGGCTGTGCGCGAGCTGCCCGGCGATGAACTTGTAGGACAGGCCGTGGAAGCCGTAGCGCTTCACCCCGGCCTCGAACAGCGCGCGCGGCAGGGCGAAGCGGCGCACCAGCGCATCCTGGGTGCGGTGGAAGGCGGTGTCGAAGGAGGCGGCCTGCCCGAGGCGGGGGCGCTGGCGCCGGATCGCCCGGATCAGCGCGACGCTCCTCGGCTGGTGCAGCGGCGCCAGCGGCACCAGCGCCTCGATCGCATCGAGGCTCGCCGCGTCGATCGCCACCGGCTCGCCGAAATGGTCGCCGCCGTGGACGACGCGGTGTCCGACCCCGGCGAGAGCCTCGAGCGGCACGCGCCCGGCGAGCCAGGCGAGCACCTCCTCCACGATCGCCTGCAGGTCCGCGCCCGGAGCCCTCAGCGACTGGTCGGCCGGGCCGCCGTCGCCCTCGAAGCGCAGCGTGACCGGCTGGTGGCGCAGATCGATCAGGGCCTTGCCGAGCCGCCGCGGCGGTTCGGCTCCAACACCGAAGAGACCGAGCTTGATGGTCGAGGAGCCGGCATTGACGGTCAGCAGGACGGGATCCTTCACCAGGGCTCTCCTTCCCGGCCCGCCCTGCGGGCCCGGCCCGCCCAGCGGGGCGGAAGGGTTGCTGCGATCGCCGGCCGCGGCACGACTGCCGCGGCCGGTGCGTCAGGGCGTCGCGCCGTCCTCCTGCCGGACCAGGGCTTCGAGCCGGTCGAGGAACGGCGCCTGGGCGGCGAGGATCTTGTCGCGGGCGGCTTCCAGGGTGAACCAGGCCGCCCGATCGACCTCAGGGAAGCTGCGCAGGTGTCCGCTCTTCGGCGGCCATTCGATCTCGAACCGGTTGCTGCTGAAGGCCGAGACGTCGAACGCGCCCGCCAGGGCGAAGGCCTCCACCCATTTGCCGCCGGCCTGGCGCACCTGGCCGAGCGGCGCCAGTGGGCCGTCCGCGGTGAAGCCGAGCTCCTCGGAGAACTCGCGCCGCGCCGCGGCTTCGCCGTCCTCGCCCTCGGTCTTCTCGCCCTTGGGGATCGTCCAGGCACCGCGGTCCTTCTTCTGCCAGAACGGACCGCCGGGATGGACCAGCAGGACGCGCACACCGTCCGCGACCCGCCGGTACATCAGGATTCCCGCGCTGTGCTTGGCCACGCCTGGCTCCTCTCGTGCCGCTCCGATCCTCGGTGAGGAGGCGGCCGAGGCGCCATCGTCGCTCTCCGGGCGACGCAGTGCAACCAGGGGCAGATGCATCATCGGCAAACGCCGTGGCGCCGGAGCTGTTCCCGGCCGGGCCGTCATGCGCCCGAGGGATCGGCGGCTCGCCCGGCCGCCTGGGCCTCAGCCGGCCTGCCTCGGCGCGGCGACCAGCGTCTCGACCACGGAGTCGATGCCGGTTCGCCCCTTCACGGCGTGACGCCCGCCGTCCCGAAAGGCGATCCAGCCCTCGTTGAAGCCGTCGAGCATCCGCATGCGCGCGAGAGGATGGCGCATGCCCTGCTCGCGGAAAAGCGCCTCCCAGCGCTTGCGCGGCACGGCAACCGCCCGCACCGGCCGCCCGAGGACACGTGCGAAGGCGGCTGCGATGTCGTCGGGCGCGACGCGGCGAGGGCCTTCCAGCTCGACGACGCGCGTGCCCTGCCACTCCTCCTGGATCAGCCGGGCCGCCTCGATCCCGACATCCGCCGCCGCGACCATCGGGATCGGCTTGTCCGTCGGCACGAGAAAGCTCTGCATCAGGCCGGTCTCGCGCACCGGCGCCACGTCCCACGCGGCATTGTCGGCGAACCAGGCCGGCCGCAGCATCGTCAGCGGCAGGGCCAGATCGTGCAGCGCCGCCTCCATCATCGTGCGCTGGGAGAGCAGGTTGTCGTGCTCCGCGTCCGCACCGATGGTCGACAGGCAGAGGATCCGTGCCGGAGCGGCCGCGCGCAACGCCTCCGCGACACTTTCGATCACCGCGCGCGCCTCGGGATAGCCAGGCTCGGGGTCGAACACGGGCGGGGGCAGGATGAACGCCGCCGCGGCGCCGGCGAAGGCCGCGGTCAGGGCCGCCGCATCTTCCATGTCGGCAATCGCGATCTCGCATCCCTGCGCCGCCCAGTCCTCGCCCTTGCGGGGGTCGCGCAGCACGGCGCGGACGGGCTGGCCGGCGGCGAGAAGGGCGCGGGCGAGCGTGCCGCCCACCTTGCCGGTGATGCCGGTGATTGCGAACATGGTGAGACCTCGTGACTGCCTGCTCCGCTCCTGGTCGAGCGGCTGCCGGATGGATAGCGCCGCGGGGAGCGTTGCCGTGAGCGCGCTTGAGTCATAAGATTGGTGACATCCAATCAACGGGTCAGGACGATGGCGTTCGACGGGCGCGTGGTCTCGAATGTCGGCGTCCTCGCCGCGGTGGTCGAAGGCGGCAGCTTCGCCCGCGCAGCCGAGGCGCTGGGCCTGTCGCGATCCGGCGTCAGCCGGGCGGTCGCCCGCCTGGAGGCGCGGATCGGCGTGCGGCTGCTCGACCGGACGACCCGGGCCGTGGCGCTGACGGACGAGGGGCGCAGGCTCTATGCCGAGATTGCGCCGTTGCTGACCGGGATCGAGGACGCGGTCACCCAGGCGGCCGGCTCGTCGGTGGCGGTGCGGGGCCGGTTGCGCGTCAATGTCGACGCCTTCTTCTCCCGCATGATGCTCACGCCCCATATCGCGGCCTTCCTGTCGCTGCACCCGGACCTGTCGCTCGAGCTGGTGGCGAAGGACCAGCTCGGCGACCTCGTCGGCGAAGGTTTCGACATCGCGGTGCGGTTCGGCACGCCGCCGGAGTCGTCCCTGATCGCCCGGAAGCTGCTCGAGACTCACACGATCACCGTCGCCGCGCCGGCCTATGTCGCGGCGCGCGGACGGCCGGCATTGCCTGCGGACCTTGCCGACCATGCCTGCATCCAGGTGCGGGACAGTTCCAGCGGCCAGCCGATCGAGTCCTGGCGCTTCATCCGCGGCAACGAGGCCGTCGAGGTCCGCACGCGGGGGCGTCTGCTGGTCGCCGAGTTCGGCACGATGCTCGGCGCCTGCCTCGACGGCGTCGGCATCGCCAGGATCAAGGCGATCGGCGTGCAGCACCTCATCCGCGAAGGCGCCCTGGTCGAGCTGCTGCCGGATTGGCGCGGCGAGAGCTTTCCGCTGCACGTGCTCTACCCCTCGCGTCACCTGCCGCCCGCCAAGGTGCGCGCCTTCATCGATTTTCTCGTGGCGCGGCTGACGCCGGGCGAGGGGAGGGCGACATCCCGGCCGTCCGGTTCAGCCGAGCCGGTGCCCCGGACGCGGTGGCGCGTCGGCGCCCACTGACGGCGGGCCTGCACGCCGCCAACGCCTTTCATCCCGGGCAAGGGGCGGCCATGATGCAGGACGCGAGCCGTTCAGGGGAGCACAGCCGTGCCGTCGACCCTCCTTCTCCGCAATGCCGACATGGTCGTCACCATGAACGAGGACCGGCGCGAGATCGCCGGCGGCGGCGTGTTCGCGCAGGACAACCGCATCGTCGCGATCGGCCCCTCGGCCGAGTTGCCGCAGACGGCGGACGAGGTGATCGACCTCGCCGGCCACGTGCTGCTGCCCGGCCTCGTCAACACCCATCACCACATGTTCCAGAGCCTGACCCGGGCGGTGCCGGCCGCGCAGGATGCCGAGCTGTTCGGCTGGCTGAAGGCGCTCTACCCGATCTGGGCCGGGCTGACGCCTGACATGGTGCGGGTGTCGAGCGAGACCGCCATGGCCGAGCTGGTCCTGTCGGGCTGCACCACTTCTAGCGACCATCTCTACATCTATCCCAACGGCGTCCGGCTGGAGGACTCGCTGGAAGCCGCCGCGGCGATCGGTCTGCGCTTCCACGCGGCGCGCGGGGCGATGAGCCTCGGCGAGAGCCGGGGCGGCCTGCCGCCCGACAGCCTGGTCGAGGACGAGGCCGCGATCCTGAAGGAGACGCAGCGCCTGATCGAGCGCCATCACGACGCCGGGCGCTTCTCGATGCGCCGCATCGTCGTGGCGCCGTGCTCGCCCTTCTCCGTCAGCCGCGACCTGATGCGCGAGGCGGCGCGGCTGGCGCGGGCCTATGGCGTGTCGCTGCACACCCATCTCGCCGAGAACGACAGCGACGTCGCCTATAGCCGGGAGATGTTCGGCATGAGCCCGGCCGACTATGCCGAGGACCTCGGCTGGGTCGGCCCGGACGTCTGGCACGCGCACTGCGTCAAGCTGGACGAGGCCGGCATCCGGCTGTTCGGCCGCACACGCACGGGTGTCGCCCATTGTCCCTGCTCGAACATGCGCCTCGCCTCCGGCATCGCGCCGGTCCGGCGCATGCGCTGCGCGGGCGTCGCGGTCGGCCTCGGCGTCGACGGCAGCGCCTCCAACGACGGCGGCCACCTCCTCGGCGAGGCGCGGCAGGCCATGCTGCTCGCCCGCGTCGGTCACGGTCCGGCTGACATGACCGCCCGCCAGGCGCTGGAGATCGCCACGCGCGGCGGCGCCGCGGTGCTGAACCGCGACGACATCGGCGTGCTGGCGCCCGGCATGGCCGCGGACCTCGTCGCCTTCGACCTTCGCACGCCCGGCTTCGCCGGCGCCGGCCACGACCCGGTGGCGGCGCTGGTGTTCTGCGCGCCGGCCACGGTGGCCTGGAGCGTGATCGACGGCCGGGTCGTGGTGCGGGAGGGCCGGCTCGCCACGGTCGATCTGCCGGTGCTGGTGGAGCGGCACAATCGTCTGGCGCGGCGGCTGGTGCGGGGAGATTAGGCGCCGTCCGGAAGGAGGCGTCCGCCATGGCGGGGATAGGCGCCCATGGGGGCTGACATAGCCCCATCTCAGCCGCTATCGGGACAGGACCGGCCCTGGCGACGGTGACGGCGGCGAGCGCATCGAACCCGCCCCCGGTGCGGATGCGCCGGGGGCGGGCATGGCCTTACTGGATCACGTCGACCACGGCGTGGCTGCCCGGGTCGACCAGCACGATCTCGTCGCCCTGGTCGCCGGTGACGAAGAAGTCGTAGCTGCGGATATCGGGCACTTCGCCGACCACCGCGTCGGGCAGCGGCACCAGCTCGATGTCGGAGGGCACGTTCGCGCCCGCCTGGAGGTCGAAGCTGCGCTGCACGGCGGCGATGCGCCGCTCACGGGCATAGTCGAGGATCTCGCGGCGCTGCGCCATCGTCAGCCGGATGCCGCCGGTGCGCTGCATCATCGCCCGCTGGCCGCTGCCCTGCCGGATCACCTCGACCACCCTGCGCGTCTGCGGCTCGACGATGACGACCTCGTCCTGGACGATCACATAGTCGTAGCCCCGGTATTCCGGCGCGATCTCGACGATGTCGGGCGGCAGCGGCAGTGGCCGCACCCGGGTCGGCAGCGCCGTGCCGATCGCGACGTTCACGTCGACGTCGACATTGGAGCGCTCGCCGGTGCGAAACAGCGTGTCGCGCACCCGGTTGGCCTTGTCCCGGGAAACGTTGAGGCTGCCGGTGACGTCGACGTCGCCGCGGCCGCCGACGCGCGCCTCCCCGGTCTGCATTCGGTTGTCGTTGTCGCCATTGGCCGGCTGCCGGCCGAACTGCTGACGCTTGTTCAGCTCCTGCGGCTGCTGGCCGAGCTGCTGGCGCCTGGTCTGGTCCTCGGGCTGCTGCACGACCTTCCGGCGCTGCTCGGTGTTCATCTGCTCGGTCGTGTTGACCTTGGGCTTCATGCCGTTCGCCGGCTGCTGCTCGCCCATCCTCTGCTTGGCGGGGGGACAGTCGGCCTTGCCGGGCGGGCACCGGCCCTGGTCGGCCTGCCGCTGCTGACGGTCGGCCGGCGTCGCGGTGTCGGCGCTCTCGGCCGGCCGCTTCTTTGTCGGGCCGGACTCCTGGGCCTGCATGGGCTGCTGGCCGGCATCGTTCGGCTGCCGCCTCTGCTCGCCCGTCGCCTGTTTCGGCCTCTCCATCTTGTTGGCGGGCTCCTGCCGCGGGGCCACGGTCTCGCCCTGCTGCATCTGGCGCTGCTTCGGGATCTGCTCGTCCTGGGCGACGGCGCCGCCGGCGGTCAATCCGATCGCGAAGGCCGCTGCGGCCACGCTGGAAAACAATCTGCTCCTCATTGGAAGCCTCCTATCGATTTCGGGTTCGAGCCCGGATGTTTCCGAGCTCGTCAAGAACTGAAACCGTCGAGAGGCAGATTGTTCCTGTCCGGCCGTCGAATGCAGGATCCGGTCATGGATTGCGGGGGCAGCGATATATTCGAAGATAGAGAGCGCTCGCGCGCGAACACGGGATGGAACCTCGGGTTTGACTGAACCGAAGCTTGCCGCCCCGCTGCGCCGGCGTTCTGTCAACCGGGGTGCCGCATCCAGGCGCGCAGCAGGACCAGCGTCAGCGCGATGGCCACGTTGGCGGGCGGCCACTCCATGTGGGTGTGGCCGTCCCGCTCCTTCCAGGCCGAGACCCGGTGATCCGGCCCGGCCGCGGCATGGCCGGAACCGCCGGCGACCCGCCAGAGCTGCGCGTCGGGGTGGGGGCTTTCCTCGACGCTCCAGCGCCAGCCCGGCAGGCGGCGTGCGAGACAGGCCTCGACCTCCTCGCGCGATGCGGTGAAGCGGGGCACGGGCGAGCCGTCGGCGCAGCACGGTTGCGCCGCATCGCCATCGACCAGGCCCAGCAGCCGGGCGATGGCGATGTCGAGCCCGCGGTCGGGGCCGGCCGCTGCTTCCAGCCGCGCCAGGATGCCCGGCGCGACGCGACGCGGATCACGCCGGGTCGAACCGGCCTGTCTCGGCGGAAATTCAGGCCTGACGGGCGAAAACGCCCCGGAAATCGTCGCCATCATCGCTCTTTCCTATCCATGTCGCCGATCGGCGCGCCGCGCCCGAATCAGCTTGTGATCTCGATGAGAACAAAAAGAGAACATACCACTTGGTGCCGCGGCCCGCAAAGGAGGGGCGACATCGATCGTCCTCGCCGGTGATGTGCGGGTCCGCCCATGCCCGGGCATGACTAGCGACCGGGGTGCGCGTCTTCGGTGTCCGATCGCACGTCGCTGCCGGCCGCGGCGACGCCGCGCCGGGGGCGGCTCGCGCTTCTCCGGCGCAGGCGCGCCGGACGCGGCTCAGCGCAGCTTGCGCAGGAGGGCGAGCAATTCGGCCTGTTCCTGGCGCGACAGCGGCGCCAGCGTCTCCCCGGTCACCGCCACCGCGGCGGGGAAGGAGGATTCGACCAGAGCCTTCCCGGCCTCGGTGAGGCAGACGAGGTGGCGCCGCCCGTCGGTCTCGTCGGCGCGGACCTCCGTCAGCCCGCGCTTGATCAGGCGGTCGATCACGCCCTTGATCGTCGCCACGTCCATGGCGGTCAGGCGGCCGAGCAGGTTCTGCGACAGGGGCCCCTTCTCGTAGAGCTTGGAGAGCGAGGCCCATTGCGTCGGCGTCAGCGCCTCGCCGAAGCGCTCGGCGAAGATGGTGGTGTGGCGCTGCACCACCTGGCGCAGGATGAAGCCGACCTGCTCGTCGAGGATATAGCCGGTGGAGTCCTCGGCAGTCTTCCTGGCTTTCGGTGAGGCCGTCATGCACAGTCCTTCCCCGGCGTCGGCCCGAGAGCCGGCAGTCCGATATGCGTTTTCCGCGCGGCCGCGGGCGGGATCGGCCTCTCCATCCGGCAAGGGATGCCGCATCGGCGGGGGCTGTTGCAAGGGCCGCGCTCTTGGGTCATCTTGTGTGTATACAAACGATCCAGGGGCAATGGAATGACGATGGCGGCCCGGTTCGGCGCGCGGCGCGGCGGCATGGCTGGGGACCGATGAGGGCGAGCCGTCCGATCGCCCTGCACGTCAACGGCGCCGAGCATGCGGTGACGGCCGAGCCGTCGACGCCGCTGCTCTATCTCCTGCGCAACGACCTCGCCCTGAACGGCCCGAAATTTGGCTGCGGCCTCGGCGAATGCGGCGCCTGCACCGTGCTGCTCGACGGCGTGGCGGCCCGCAGCTGCGTGGTGCCGGCCGCCATGGCCGAGGGCCGCGCCGTGGTGACGCTGGAGGGCCTGGCGCAGGGCGAAACGCTCGACCCGGTGCAGCAGGCCTTCATCGACGCCCAGGCGGCGCAGTGCGGCTATTGCCTCAACGGCATGATCATGACGGCCAAGGCTCTGCTCGACCGGGTGGCCGAGCCGGACGAGGCGGCCATTCGCGAGGAGCTGCGCTTCAACCTCTGCCGCTGCGGCACCCATGTCGAGATCCTGCGCGCGGTGCGGCTGGCGGCCGAGCGCCACCGGGCGGCCCGGAGCGCGGCACCGTGAGCGCGGCCGAGCCGCTGTCGCGCGCGGCGCTGCTCCAGCGCAGCGGCGTGCTCGCCGTGGTGCGGCCCGGCCGGGATGGGGAGGACGAGCTGTTCCTCTGCCTGACCGAGGAAGGCGGCATCCTCGGCTTCAACGGCCATGTCGACCTCGGCACTGGCATCCGCACGGCGTTGGCGCAGATCGTCGCCGAGGAGCTCGACGTCGGCCTCGCCGACGTCACCATGGTGCTCGGCCACACCGCCCTGGCGCCGAACCAGGGTCCGACCATCGCCAGCGAGACCATCCAGGTCACCGCCGCGCCGCTGCGCCGTGCCGCAGCCCAGGCCCGCCGCCATCTCCTGGCGCTCGCCGCCGAGGTGCTCGACCGGCCGCTGGAGAGCCTGTCGACGCGCGAAGGCCGGGTGACGGCCGGGGAGGGCGGTCATGCCGCCGCCTATGGCGAGCTCCTCGGCAACCGGCGCATCCGCCTCGAGCTCGACGAGACGACGCCGGTCAAGCCGCCGGCCGAGTACCGTATCGTCGGCCGGCCGGTCGAGCGCACCGACATCCCGGCCAAGGCGACGGGCCGCGCCGTCTATGTCCACGACATGCGCCTGCCCGGCATGGTCCATGGCCGGGTGGTGCGCCCGCCCTATGCCGGCATCGACGGCGGCGAGTTCATCGGCCGCAGCCTGGTCTCGGTCGACGAGACCTCGGTCGCCGACATCCCCGGCATTCTCGCCGTGGTGCGGGAGGGCGACTTCCTCGGCGTGGTCGCCGAGCGCGAGGAGCACGCGGTCGAGGCGGCCGCGGCGCTGAAGGCGACATGGCGGCCCTGGGCCGACGGGGAGGGGCTCGCCAATCTGGAGACGGCGCTGCGGGCCCGGCCGGTGCAATCGCGCCGCCTCGTCGACCAAGGCGATGTCGAGGCGGCGCTCGCCGTCGCGCCGAAGCGGCTCGATCGCACCTATCTCTGGCCCTACCAGCTGCACGGCTCGATCGGCCCGTCCTGCGCCGTGGCCGACTTCACGCCGGACGGCCTCAGGGTCTGGTCCGGCACGCAGAACCCCCATGCCATGCGTGCCGACCTCGCCCTGCTCACCGGCCTGCCGGAGGCTGGCATCGAGGTCGTGCGGCTGGAGGCGGCGGGGTGTTATGGCCGCAACTGCGCCGACGACGTCACCGCCGATGCGGCGCTGCTGTCGCGGGCGGTCGGCCGGCCGGTGCGGGTGCAGCTCACCCGCGAGCAGGAGCACCAGTGGGAGCCGAAGGGCGCCGCGCAGGTGATCGACGTCGCCGGCGCGCTCGGGCCCGGCGACAGCCTGGCGGCCTATGATTTCCAGACGCGCTATCCCTCCAACGCCGCCCCGACCCTGGCGCTGCTGCTGACCGGGCGCGTGCCGCCCGAGCCGGCCGTGCTGCAGATGGGCGATCGCACGGCGCTGCCCTCCTACGACTACCGGAACCTGCGCGTCACCGTTCACGACATGGCGCCGATCGTGCGCGCGTCCTGGCTGCGCGGCGTCTCGGCCATGCCGAACGTCTTCGCCCACGAGAGCTTCATCGACGAGCTCGCCGTCGAGGCCGGCGCCGACCCGGTCGCGTTCCGCCTGCGCCATCTCACCGACCCGCGCGCCGCCGAGCTGACGCGGGCGACGGCCGAGCGCGCCGGCTGGACGCCGCGCACCGGCCCGGCCGGCGCCGAGGCGGAGGACGAGGTGGTGCACGGGCGCGGCTTCGCCCAGGCCCGCTATGTCCACGGCAAATGGCCCGGCGTCGGCGCCGCCTGGTCGGCCTGGGTGGCCGACGTGGCGGTCAACCGCTCGACCGGCGAGGTCAGCGTCACCCGGGTCGTCGTCGGCCAGGACACGGGCATGATGATCAACCCCGCGGGGGTGCAGCACCAGATCCACGGCAATGTCGTGCAGTCGACCAGCCGCATCCTCAAGGAGGAGGTCAGCTTCAGCGAGACCCGCGCCGTCGCCAGCCGGGAATGGGGCGCCTATCCCATCCTGACCTTTCCCGAGCTGCCGGCCATCGACGTGGTCATGCTGGACCGGCCGGACCAGCCGCCGATGGGGGCGGGCGAATCCGCCTCGGTGCCGAGCGCGGCGGCGATCGTCAATGCGGTCTACGACGCCACCGGCGTGCGCTTCCGCGAGCTGCCGCTGACGCCCGAGCGGGTGCTGGCCGGGCTCGGCCGCCTGCCGCCGCGGCCGGCCGCCCCGCCGCCCCGCCGCAAGCGCCGCTTCGCCTGGCTGGCCGGCTTCGGCGCGCTCTTCGCCGGCCTCGGCGGGCTCGCCGCCACGGCCCTGCCGATCCGGCCCGCCATCGCCCCGATCGAGCGGCCCGATCCCGCTGCCTTCGCGCCGCAGACCATCGAGCGCGGCCGGCTCATGGCGGCGCTCGGCGCCTGCGCGGTCTGCCATACCGTGGCGGGCGGACGGGCCCTTGCCGGCGGCCTGGCGCTCGAGACCCCGTTCGGCACGGTGACGACCACCAACATCACGCCCGATGTCGAGACCGGCATCGGCGCCTGGTCCTATCCCGCTTTCGAGCGGGCGATGCGCGAGGGCGTCCACCGCGACGGACGGCATCTCTACCCTGCCTTCCCCTATCCGAGCTTCGCCAAGGCCAGCGATGCCGACCTGCAGGCGCTCTACGCCTTCCTGATGGCGCAGCCCGCGGTGAAGCAGGCCAATGTGGAAAGCCGGCTAACTTTTCCCTTCAACCTTCGGCCGCTGATGGCCGGCTGGAACCTGCTGTTCAACCGCGGTACCAGTCCGGCACCCGATCCGACCCGCCCGGACGCCTGGAACCGCGGGCGCACCCTCGTCGACGGGCTCGGCCATTGCGGCGCCTGCCACACGCCGCGCAACGCCCTCGGGGCCGAGCGCGGCGGGGCGGCCTATCTCGCTGGCGGCGAGGCCGAGGGCTGGGATGCGCCGGCGCTGACCCGGCTGTCCGCGGCGCCGGTGCCCTGGAGCGAAAAGGAACTCTACGCCTATCTCCGCACCGGCGCATCGGCCCATCACGGCGCCGCGGCCGGGCCGATGGCGCCCGTCGTGGACGAGCTGAAGGCGCTGCCGGATGCGGATATCCGCGCCATGGCGGCCTATCTCGCCAGCTTCAACGATGCCCTGCCGCCGGACGAGGCCGAGGCGAAGGCGCAGGCGGCCGCGGCCGGCGTGCCGGTGCCGGCGGGCTTCAGCGCCGCAGCCCGGCTCTATGACGGGGCCTGCGCCACCTGCCACGAGGCGGGGCGCGGGGCGGTGCTGGCGGGCGCCGGCCAGCCGCTCGGCCTCCACACCAGCCTCCACGCGGAGCGGCCCGACACCTTCCTGCGGGCCGTGCTGGCAGGGATCGAGCGGCCGGCGGACGGCGCCATGCCGGGCTTCGCGGCGACGCTGGACGACCGCCAGATCGCCGAGCTTGCGGCCTATGTCCGCGCCCGCTTCGCGCCGGGCCGGCCGCCATGGCAGGATGTGGCCGAGACCGCGGCGCGGCTGCGGGCCGCACCGTGATGGGGGAGGCCGGCATGGCGCTGGAGCCGCTGGGACAGCGGGCTCTGCATGTGGCGATCGACATGCAGCGGCTGTTCGCCGAGCCGACGGACTGGTACGTGCCGGCCCTTGCCGGCATCGTCGCGAATGTCGAGCGGCTGGCGCGAGAACGGGCGGACCTGACGCTGTTCGCCCGCTTCCTCGTGCCGCCGAGCGCGGCCGAGGCGCCGGGGCGCTGGCGCCGCCATTACCAGCGCTGGCCGTCGGTGGCCGGCGACCGGCTCGATCCCGCGCTCATCGACCTGGTCGCGCCGCTGGCGACGCTGGCCCGGCCCGACCGGGTCATCGACAAGCACGGCTATTCGGTTTTCGGCGCGGAGGGCTTCGCCGGGATGCTGGCGCATCGGGGCGTGGACGCGCTGGTCTTCAGCGGCGTCGAGACCGATGTCTGCGTGCTGGCGAGCGTGCTCGACGCGGTCGACCTCGGCCTGCGCGTCGTGGTCGTGTCGGACGCGGTGACGAGCGCGGACCTCGATGTCCACGCCATCGTGCTCGGCCGGCTGCTGCCGCGCCTTGATGCCCAGGTCGAGATTGCCACGACCGAGGCCGTGCTCGCCGCCTGGGCGTAGCCGCCTACTTCACCACGCTCGGGATCTTCTCGGCCGGCGGCGTGTTGCGGCTGCGGCCGAGGCGGACCTGTCCGTCGATCACCACCATGCCGATGCCGGGCAGGTCGCCGAGCTGGATGCTGTCGAGGAAATCCCGGCCGGCGGAATGCTGCGCCTTGTCCATGAACACGAAATCGGCGGCGCGGCCCGGCTCGATCAGGCCGCAGTCGAGGCTGCGCATGCGCGCGGTGTTGCCGGTGGCGAAGCAGAAGGCGATCTCGGCCGGCACGTCGCCGAGGGAGGAGAGCAGCGAGACCATGCGGGCGATGCCGAGGGGCTGCACGCCGGAGCCGGCCGGCCCGTCGGTGCCGAGGATGACGCGTTCCAGCTGCCCCATTTCGCGCGCGGTGCGCAGGGTGTAGAGCGCGGCGCGCTCGTTGCCGTTGTGCACCAGCTCCAGGCCGCGGCGGCAGCCCTCGCAGATGCAGCGGATCTCCTTGTCCGGCAGGGCCGTGTGGCCGCCATTGACATGGCCGACCACGTCCGTGTCCGCCTCCAGCACCACGTCGGCGCCGATCAGCCCGGAGCCGGGGATCGAGGGGCCGCCGGTGTGGATGGTCGACTGGATGCCGTATTTGCGGGCCCAGGCCACCATCTGACGGGCCGTCGCGCCGTCCTTGACGCCGCCGAGCCCGACCTCGCCGAGCAGCCTGACGCCGGCCGCGGCGAGCTCCTTGAAGTCCTCCTCCACCATGCCCGGCTCGATGACAGGCGCGCCGGCATGGATCTTGACCCCGCCGGGCCGGAAGGCGGTGAAGGCGCGCTGGGCGAAGATCGCCATGGCCTTGAGGCCGACCACGTCGCGCGGCCGGCCGGGCGTGTGCACCTCGCCGGCCGAGATCATCGTGGTGACGCCGCCGTTCATGGTCGAGTCGATCCAGCCGAGCTGGTTCTGGCGCGGCGTCCAGTCGCCGGCGACGGGATGGACGTGGCTGTCGATCAGCCCGGGCGCCAGCACCGTGCCGTTGGCGTCAACGACGTTGGCGGCCCCTTCCGTGTCGAGATCCCCATAGCGGCCGACCGCGGCGATGCGCCCGCCGACGGCGACGACGGTGTCGGCGTCCAGGATCGGGTTGGCGATGTCGCCGCTCAGCATCAGGCCGACATTGCGAATCACCAGCTTGTGGTCGGGATGGGTTTGGGCGGCGACGGGCTCGGCCATGATGGTCCCTCTGTCCTCTCCGGCCGCGGTGCCGCGGCCCCGGAGCGCCACCCGGTTGACAGGCCGGGCGTGCGCTGCAATATTGTTAGCACACAAACGAGTTTTGGCAACGACCGTTCAGGCCCGACGAGTCTGCCCATGACCTTCGCCGTCACCGACGCCCGCATCCGCTGCAAGTATATGGACTGCGTCTCGGTCTGTCCGGTCGACTGTTTCTACGAGGGCGAGACCATGCTGGTCATCCACCCCGTGGAATGCATCCATTGCGGCGTGTGCGAGCCGGAATGCCCGGCCGACGCGATCGTGCCCGACACGGCGGCGGGCGCCGCGCCCTGGCTCGAGCTCAATGCGCGGCTCGCGGCGGTCTGGCCGAACATCACGCGCAAGGGCACGCCGCCCGCCGATGCCGACGCCTGGAAGGGCGTGCCGGGCAAGCTGGCCTATCTCTCGCAAGGCCCCGGCGGCTGATGCCGGCCTTCCCGCGCCACTGTCCCGTTCCGCAACGCTTTCCCGTCCGACGAGCCGTCCCATGAGCAATTTCCACGAAGAGCGCGTCCTCAGCGTCCACCACTGGACCGACACCCTGTTCAGCTTCAGGACGACGCGCGACGCGACGTTCCGCTTCCGCAACGGCGAGTTCACCATGATCGGGCTCCGGGTGGACGACCGGCCGCTGCTGCGCGCCTACAGCGTCGTCAGCACCAATTACGACGAGACCCTCGAATTCTTCTCGATCAAGGTGCCGGACGGGCCGCTGACCTCGCGCCTGCAGCACCTCAAGGTCGGCGACCCCATCATCGTCGGCAAGAAGGCGACGGGCACGCTGGTGCTCGACAATCTCCGGCAGGGGAGGCACCTCTACCTCCTCGGCACCGGCACCGGCCTTGCCCCGTTCCTGTCGCTCATCCGCGACCCCGAGACCTACGAGCGCTTCGAGAAGGTGGTCCTGGTGCACGGCTGCCGCCAGGTGGCCGAGCTCGCCTATGGCGAGATGATCACCAGGACGCTGCCGGAGGACGAGTTCCTCGGCGAGTTCGTGCGCGAGCAGCTCATCTACTATCCCACGGTGACGCGCGAGGATTTCCGCAACCGCGGCCGCATCACCGACCTCATGCGCTCGGGCAGGTTCTACGAGGATATCGGGCTGCCGCCGCTCGACCGGGAGCACGACCGCTTCATGCTCTGCGGCAGCCCGCAGATGCTCGTCGACCTCAAGGCCATGTTCCTGGAGCACGGCCTGCAGGAGGGCAATCACGGCGAGCCGGGCGACTTCGTCATCGAGCGGGCCTTCGTGGAGAAGTGACGGCGAGGGCGTTGCGCGTCGCCTCGTCGGCGAGGTCGAGGCCGAAGCGCTCGGCCAGCCGCCCGATGCGGTAGCGCAGCGTCGAGACGTGCAGGCCGAGCCGGTCGGCGCTGGCCTGGTAGCGCCCGCCGGTGCGGGCGAAGACGAGCGCCGTCTCGGCGAGAACCGGCTCTGCCGCGGCGATGCGGGTGAGGAGCGCGGTCGCGCCCTCCTCCGCCGCCGGCTCCCGTCCGGCGCCCCGCGCCGCCTCGAGCCGGCGCTCCGCCGCCAGCATCGCTCCGGCGATCCGCGCCAGCGCCGCGAGCAGCGCGGCCTCGGCCGCTGCCACCGCGTGGGTCCGGGGGGCATGCAGGCTGATGACCAGCCGGCGGCCGGCCGCATCCCGCGCCTGCGTCGGCAGCACGGCGACTGCGCGATAGCCCTGCACGCCGGCGTCGATGCGATAGAGCGGGAATGCCGCGTCCGCCTGCATATCCGCGCAGAGGAAGGGCTCGCCGCTGTCAAGCACGTGCCGTGCCGGGCTGGCGGCCAGCGGCCAGCGCGTCGGCAGGCCTTCGAACAGCGGCCCGCCCGCGCCGTGCTGGGCGAGGAGATGCACGAGGCCGCCCTCGACGCCGAGCAGGCCGCTGGCCGACCAGGGCGGCACGAGGGCGCAGAAGGATCCGAGCACGGCCGGAGCCATGGGCTCGCCGGCCTCGGCCGCGCCGTCGAGACGGGAGGCGAAACGGGCGATCAGGCCGGCATCCATGGTGGTCATCCTATGAATCATAGGACAACTACGCCCTGGCTGCCGCGGTTTCGAGGGAAGATTCGCGGCCGGCCCGCTGGCATGATCGGCCTCGCCTCGACCGATAGGACCGATCATGCCGCGCCAGATGCACTTCATGGCCTATCTCAAGACCGGGCCGACCGCGACCCATGCCGGCGGCTGGCGCCATCCGGAATCGACGCTGGGCGATATTTTCGAGCCGACCCGCTACGAGCACATCGCCCGGGTGCTGGAGGATGCCTGCTTCGACGGCTGCTTCTTCGCCGACCTCTTCGGCCTCTACGACATCCACAGGGGCGGCTTCGACACCTATGTCGAGCGCGGCGGCCAGATCAGCTTCCTCGACCCGATGGTGGTGCTGCCGATCATGGCGCGGGCGACGACCCGTCTCGGCCTCGGCGCGACGCTGTCGACCACGCTGTTCAACGCCTACCATCTCGCCCGCTCGCTGCTGTCGCTCGACGTCCTGAGCAAGGGCCGCGTCGCCTGGAACATCGTGACGTCGGCGACCGAGCTCGAGGCGCAGAACTTCGGCCTCGCCAATCTGCCGCCGAAGGAGGCGCGCTACGACCATGCCGACGAGGTGCTGGAGGCCTGCATGGCGCTCTGGCGCAGCTGGGAGCCCGACGCCTTCGTGCTCGACAAGGCGGCCGGCCGCCTCGCCGATCCGGCCAAGGTGCATTATGCCGACTATGCCGGCACCAGCGTGCGCACGCGCGGGCCGCTGTCGATCCCGCCGAGCGCCCAGGGCCACCCCGTGCTGATGCAGGCCGGCGCCTCGGAGCGCGGCCGGGACTTCGCGGCGCGCTGGGCCGAGGTGGTGTTCGCGGCCCAGTCCGGCAAGGACGCCATGCGGGCCTTCTACCGCGATCTCAAGGACCGCATGGACCGGCGGGGCCGCCGGCCCGAGGACTGCGCCGTCCTGGTGCAGACCACCTGCATCGTCGGCGAGACCGATGCGATCGCCCGCGACAAGGCCGACTATGTCAACAGTCTCGCCGAGGAGGAGCTCATGCTCGCCAATACGTCCAGCAATGTCGGCGTCGACATGAGCCGCTACCGCGAGGGCGAGGCGCTGGCGAGCCTGCAGGGCGCGCAGGGCATCCAGGGCGCCGTCGACCTCCTGGAGCAGGTGCGGGCGCAGCAGAACCTCACCCTCGGCGAGGCGGCGCGGCGGCTCCTGCCCAACCAGATCATCGGCTCGCCCGTCACCGTCGCCGACCGGCTGGAGGAGCTGTTCCGCGCCGAGGCCTGCGACGGCTTCGTGCTGACGCCGGCGACCTTCCCCACCAGCCACGAGGCCTTCGCCCGCGCCGTAGTGCCGGAGCTGCAGCGCCGAGGCCTGTTCCGCACGGCGTATCGGGGGCGGACGCTGCGCGAGCACTTGAGGGAGTGAGGCGTGCGAACGCTATCGGCGGCACCAACCGCGACCGTCATGGACGGGCTTGTCCCGTCCATCCACGCGAACTCCGTCGGTTGATGAAAGTGCACGGGCTGCGGCTGCGAGGGCCCCGCGTTCGTCGCGTTCGCGTGGATGGACGGGACAAGCCCGTCCATGACGATGAGGTTCTGACGCAATGAAAGCCGACGCGCTGTTGCCTTCGGCGTCACGATCGCCGAGCTTCCTGCCATGGGAGGCCATGTCTATATCCTGACCAATCGTGCGAACGGCACGCTCTACACTGGCGTCACCGCCAACCTCGCCGAACGGATCTTCCAGCACCGGGAGGGGCGCGGCTCCACCTTCACCAGGCGCTATGGCCTGAAGAGGCTGGTCTGGTACGAGGCCTTCGACGATATCCGTGACGCCATCCAGCGCGAGAGCGCGATGAAGCACTGGCCCCGCGCCTGGAAGATCCGGCTCATCCTGGCCATGAACCCGGGCTGGGCGGACCTCTACGAGGGGCTGGCGTAGCCCCCGCGCGGAATCCCGGGCTCGGACAGCAGCTGCCCCATCCGCGCCGTCATGGACGGGCTTGTCCCGTCCATCCCTAGCGAAATCGATCTCGATTTCGCGGGGAACACCGGTGGTGCCGCGGAGGGCGCTGACCGATGTCGAGACGACCGGCGGTGCCAGGACGGTCACCGGTTGATGTCGCCGCGAACAAGAGCCGTCGTCGCGGTCGCGTGGATGGACGGGACAAGCCCGTCCATGACGCTGTGGTTCCCGCGCGATGAAGGCGCACCCTCGCCGCCTCACCCCCTACCGCAGCCCGTCCTCGCCCTTGATCTCGGCCTTGGTCAGGCCGCCGATCCGGGGGAGCGGGCGGCCGGAATCGGTCACCACCACCGCCACCATGATCTCGTCGGCGCGCGGCGCGTCGTTGACGCGCACCTCCATGCCGTCGAAATGGCTGCGGACATAGGCGGCGTCCTTGTGGCCGAGCGGCACGTCGAGGGCAACGCCGGGGCCACCGCACTTCTTGGCGGAGGGCACCAGCGCCGCGCCCTTGCCCAGCACCTTGCGCAGCGGCGCGCCGAGCCTGGGGTGCAGGATCGCGGCGGCGTGCTCCAGCTCGCCGTTCTCGCCGACCGCGGCGGCCTTGCCGTAGCTTTCCGCCGCCGGGCCCTCGATGCCGAGCGCCGCGACGGCGCGCCGGCCGAGGAGGTCGCCGAGCTCCTCGCCGATTTCCATCAGCGGCGTCAGGTCTTCCACGTAGCGCCCGGCGAAGGGGTTGGCGATGACGGCCACGGCAGCGGCGCGGCGGGTCGGCGGATCGACCGGCCGGCCCATCTCGCTGTGCACCTCGTCGACGATGGTCACCAGCTTGCGGATCGAAGCTTTGGTCATCTCAGGCCGTCCTCTCCCTTGATCTCGCTGGCCTTGAGCCCGCCGACGCGCGCATGCACCCGCGGGCCGGTGGTCATCACCAGCGCCAGCACCAGCTCGTCCGCCTTCGGCCCGTCGGGCAGGCCGACCTCCATCGCGTCGAAATGGCTGCGGACATAGGAGGCGTTGATATGCGTCACCGGCACGTCGAGCCGCGTGCCGGGGCCGCCGACCTTCTTGGTCGAGGGCACGATCGCCTTGGCGTCGCCGAGCAGCTCGCGCATGGCATAGCCCCCCGGCACGTGCCAGAGCGCTCCGTGCTCCAGCTCGCCGGCGGCGCCGACGATGGCGCCCTTGCCGTAGCCCTCGATCGCGGCGGCCTCGCCCCCGAGCGCGGCGAGCAGGCGCCGGGCCATGGCGAGGCCGAGCGGCTTCAGGTCCTCCATGAAGCCGGCAATGTCCTCGACATAGCGGCCGGCGAAGGGGTTGGCGATGACGGCCAGCGCCGCGCCGCGCTTCAGCGGCACGGCGGCGACGGGGCCGCCCTCGTGAAGGATCTCCTCGACGGTGATGAGCTGCTTGCGGACGGCGACGTCAGGCATGGGCGGGGATCCTGGCTGAGAAGAGGGCGGGGCCGGCGGCGAGGCGCGTCTCGCCGGCGAGACGGGTCTCGCCCTGGAGATGCAGCGCAGCGCCTTCGATCAGGCCGGCGGCGCGCAGGCTTTCGGCCATGGCGAGGCCGCGGGCGAGGGCTGCATCGACCTCGCCCGCCGTCAGCGGGCCGACCGCGCGGGTGACGAGGCGCGCGCCGAGGTCGCTGTCGGGCTGGATGTCGCGAGCCGGCCGGCGCGTCACCGCGGGATGGCCGGGCAGGTCGACCGCGTTGGCGATCACGGTGGCGGCCGCGTCCGCCATGGCCGATGTCCGCGCCAGCACCGTGACGGCGTCGGCGATGCCGAGGGAGAAGCTGCGGCCGCGCCGCCCGCTGGTGGCGATGCCGCGCACCGGCATGGAGGCGGCGATCGTGCTCGTGCCGAACAGGCCCGGCCGGTCGGGCCGGTCGACCAGGCCGATGCGGAAGCTCTCCCCCGGGGCGAGATGCAGGGCGATGTCGCCGCCATTGTTGACGAACGCCCGGTCGAGGGCCGCGGCCGCCAGCATGGCGGCGAGGATCTCCTCGGCCACGGCGCCGGCGACCGCCGCCATCGGCGTGATGAACAGGACGTCGGCGAAGGGCATGACGGCCGCATGCATGCGTCGGGCGACCGGGCCTTGCGGCAGCGGCCGGCCCGTCCCGGCCGGGGCGCGCAGCAAGGCGAGCTCGCCGCAGAGCTCGGCCAGCAGCCCGTCGAAGCGCCGCGCCGCCGTGCCATAGGCGGCGGTGACCGCCGCCGGCTGCCCGAAGGCTGCGATCACCAGGTCGATCGGCCCCTGCTGCAGGTGCAGCCGCCGGCCGTCGGGCAGCATGCGGGCGATCGGGGGCTCCATCGCCCTACCCGTGCGAGCGGCGCGCGCCCTGCGGCGCGAACGGCCAGGGATTGTCGTGCCGGTGCGGCAGGCTGAGGCGGCCGCCGGGATCGAGGGTCGTGAGCGGGCGGACATAGTCCATATGGCCGCCGAGGGCCGCGTAGTCGGAGAGCTTCAGGGTGAACTCGATCGGCGCCACCAGGGCCGGGGTCGGCACATAGCCGAAGGCGTTCTCCGGCAGGCGCGTCACGTCGACCATGAAGGTGATGCCGCCACCCGGCCAGACATAGACCGGCGCGCCGCCGCAGGTGACATAGGTCAAGGCGTCCTTGACCGAGCGGGTCAGGCGCACCGGATTCTCGGTGACGCCGGCGCGCAGCGAGCCGCCGGCGCCGCCGATGAACAGCACGGTCGAGAGCGCCGGCTCGCAATTCTCGGCGATGCGATCCACCGGCTCGACCAGGGCCTGCGGCATCTCGGCCTGGACCGGCCGCAGCGCCTCGTCGAGCTCGTAATAGGCGGCGTGCTCGCCCGTGGTGGAGACCATCAGCAGGCGCAGGCCGGGACGGGCGACCTTCGGGTCGAACGGGCCGAGGATGGCGAGGGGATCGTCGATGTCGGTGCCGCCCCAGCCGGTGCCGGGCTGCGCCACCTGGAAATAGCGCCCGGGCGTCGAGCGCCGTCCCTTCAGCCTGATGCCGGTATCGGGGATGCCGAGCAGCTTGCCGGCCTGGTGCTCGGACAGCACGCCGGTGATGTGGTCGTCGACCACCACCACCTCGTCGACCTTGCCGTGCCACTGCTTGGCGAAGATGCCGATGGTGGCCGAGCCGCAGCCGACGCGCATGCGCGTCTCGGTCTGGCCGTTGACGATGGGCGCCCGGCCGGCCTGGACCACCAGCGTCGCGCCGCCGTCGATGCTCATCTCGACCGCCTTGCCGTTGCACAGCTCCAGGAGCGCGTCGCAGGTGACGCGGCCCTCCTTCTTCGAGCCGCCGGTGAGGTGGTGCACACCGCCGAGCGAGAGCATCTGCGAGCCGTATTCGCCGGTTGTGACATGGCCGACCGCCTCGCCCTCGACCCGCACCATATGCGTCTCCGGGCCGATGAAGCGGTCGGTGTCGATCTTCACCTTGACGCCGCAATAGCTGAAGATGCCTTCGGTCACCACCGTGACCATGTCGACGCCGTCGACCTCGGAGGAGACGATGAAGGGCGCCGGCTTGTAGTCGGGATAGGTGGTGCCGGCGCCGATGGCGGTGACGAAGGTCTCGGCCTGCGGCACGATGCTGCCGTCCCACTCGTCGGAGCGGACGAAGGGCACGACCTCGCCGCCATGCGACAGGGTGCGGTCGAGCAGCACGTGCGGGTCGACGCGCACCAGCTCGCCGTCGGCATTGGCATAGCGGTCGCAGGCGCCGGTCATGCCGGGCTTGATGAAGCACATCACCGGGCAGGCGTCGCAGCGGATCTTGTCGTCCTTCACCGGAACGGCATCGGCATCAGCGGGCATGGCGGCCTCGGTGGGAAGGCCCGCCGGCCGGGGCCTCGCGTAGGAGCCGGGCGACCGGGCGGAAATTCATTTGTATACTAACGATACTCGGCTTTCGACCATGACGTGTCAAGGGCGCCGTCCTGGACCGCGGACCCGCTGCCATGGCCTCAGCGGACGGCATAATGGCTCGGATCCTGCGCCGAGCGCAGCTTCGGCGCCAGATAATCCGCCTGCGCCGGGAAGCGCGCCACGGCGTTGAGGGCGATGCGGCCGGCGATCGGGGCGAGCTCGAGGCGCCGGTCGTTGCCGATGATGCCGACCTGCGGCGGCGCGAAATAATTGGCATAGACCGCGGTGATGAAGGTCATGCTGGTGAAGCTCGCGCCGATCTCGCGCGCCAGCGTCGCCTCCGGCGCCAGGCTGTGGTTGATCAGGTCGGCGCCGAGCGAGCGGTAGGCATTGGCCTCGGCCGGGCTCTGCAGGCGAGGCCCCCAGCAATGGGCGCAGACGAGCCCCGCCGAAAGGCCGTAGACCCGCTGCTCGGCCGGCCAGAGCTCGCGCGCCGTCGCCTCGACCACGCCGGACAGGATCGGGCACATCAGCTGCTTGCCGCTGGCATCGTAGCGCAGCCGGCCCGGCAGCAGCGAGAACTGCGTCTGGGTGAGCTCGATCACGTCTCCTGATATGACGAAATCGCTCTCCAGGATGGCGCGGTTGAGCGCGCCGCTGGTCGACATCGCCAGGATCTTGCCGACGCCCGCTTCGCGCAGCACCCAGTAGAGCCGGCGCTGCGAGCTGTGATCCATCTCGTCCAGCCGGTTGCCGTGGGAGAAGACGACGAGGACGCGCCGCGGCCTGCCGTCCTCGGTGATCGTGCCGTCGAGCTCGACCAGCTTCCACTCGTCCGACACGCCGAACGGCGTCGCGAACGCCATGTCGCGCTGGATCAGCTTGACGCCCGGCTCGGCCACGTCCTCTGGGAAGCGCAGGCCCCAGGTGGCGCTGCCGCAGATGATGGCGTGGTCGACCTTCGGGATGGGCAGGGTCTGGTCCGGCATGGCAGCGTCAGCCTTCGAGCACGATGGTATGGGCGGGGTCCCAGGTCAGCGTCACCGCGCTGCCCGGCCCCAGGCCTTCGGTCATGCGGTTCTGCACGAAGACCGTGAGCAGGCGGGCGGCCGCCTCGACCTTGTAGGTGACGGAGTTGCCGGCGAAGATCTCGGTGGCGACGGTGCCTTCGAGACGGTTGAGGCCGTCCTGGGCGGCGGCCCGGCCTGGCGTCAGCGTGAACTTCTCCGGACGGACGGCGAGCGTGACCTTGGACCCCGGGGGCGCCGCGTCGCGGGTGTCGACGGCGAGGCCGCCGCCGATCGGGATGCGGGTGAGGCCGTCGGCGCGGCCGGCGACCTGACCATCGAAGAAGTTGGCAGTGCCGAGAAAGCCCGCGGCGAAGGCGGTCTTCGGCCGCTCGTAGATCTCGCGCGGCGCGCCGATCTGCTCGACCCGGCCCTCGCTCATGATGGCGATGCGGTCGGACAGGGTCAGCGCCTCCTCCTGGTCGTGGGTGACGAACACCGTGGTGATGCCGACATTGCGCTGGATCTGCTTCAATTCGATCTGCATCTCCTCGCGCAGCTTTTTGTCGAGCGCGCCGAGCGGCTCGTCGAGCAGCAGCACGCGCGGGTTGGTCGCAAGAGCCCGCGCCAGCGCGATGCGCTGCTGCTGGCCGCCGGACATCTGGCGCGGCTTGCGCGGGCCGTAGCTCTCCAGCCGCACCAGCTTGAGCAGATCGGCGACGCGCTCGGCGATGCGAGCCTTTGGCTCGTGGCGCACGGAGAGGCCGAATCCGACATTGTCGGCGACGCTCATGTGCGGGAACAGCGCGTAGTTCTGGAACATCATGCCGATGTCGCGCTTGTGCACCGGGATGTTCTGCACCGGCCGGCCGCCGATCGAGATCTCGCCTTCGTCGGGGTCGATGAACCCGGCGATCGAGCGCAGCAGCGTCGTCTTGCCGCCGCCGGAGGGGCCGAGCAGCCCGAAGAACTCGCCGTCGGCGATGGTCATCGACACGTCCGCCAGGGCGGTGACCTTGCCGTAGCGCTTGGCGACCTTGCTGATGCCGACCACGCTCATGTCAGCGCTCTCCGCCGAATTTGCTGAAGCGGGCGAAGGCGAGCATCATCGCCATCGACGCCAGGATGATGATGGTGGAGATCGCGTTGATCTCCGGGGTGAAGCCCTTGCGGATCGCCGAATAGATCTCGACCGGCAGGGTGGAGACGCCGACCGGCGCCAGGAAATAGGAGACGACGAACTGGTCGAAGGAGATGGCGAAGGCGAACAGCGCCGCCGCCACGATGCCGGGCGCCAGAAGCGGCACCGTCACCCGCCAGAAGGTCTGCCAGCCATTGGCGCCGAGGGTCGCCGCCGCCTCCTCCATGGCGATGCTGAAGCTCTTCAGCCGGCTGCCGACGATGATCACGACATAGGGCAGCGACAGCGCGACATGGCCGAGCAGGATGGCGTGCAGGCCGCGGCCGATGCCGGTCCAGAAGAAGAAGATCAGCATGGCCGTGCCGGTGATCAGCCAGGGGATGGTGAGCGGGGGCAGCAGCAGCACCTGCAGCAGGCGCTTGCCGAAGAAATCGTAGCGGGCGAAGGCGAGCGCGGTGAGCGTGCCGAGCCCGGTGGCGATCACCGTGTTGGCGATGGCGATCAGCACGCTGTTGCGCGCCGCGGCCAGCAGCGTCGCGTTTTCGCTGAGCGCCCGGAACCAGACGAGGTCGAAGTGGAACGGCAGCTCGTAGAGCTGGGAGGTGTTGAAGGCCATGACCATCATCACCAGGATGGGCATGTAGAGGAAGATGAGGATCAGGCCGAGATAGGAGCCGGCGAAGAGGCCGCCGAGGGATCTCATGGTCGCCTCCTCAGCTCAGGGTCATGTGCTTCTTCAAGACCGGCGCGCACAGGCCCATGAGGATGAGCACGATCGCCAGCATGATGAAGCCGAGGGCCGCGCCGAGCGGCCAGTTGAACGAAGCGGTGAACTGGTTCTCGATCAGCGTGCCGAGCATGATCGCCTGCTGGCCGCCGAGGATGCGCGGCTCCATGAAGGAACCGATCACCGGCACGAAGATCAGCACCACCCCGGCGACCACCCCGGGCAGGCTCAGCGGCAGGGTGATGCGGCGGAACACCGTGAAGGAGGAAGCGCCGAGGCTGCGCGCCGCCTCGGCCAGGCTGTCGTCGATCGCCTGCAGCGAGACATAGCAGGTGAGGATCATGTAGGGCAGGTAGGCGTGCACCAGGCCGACGACGATGGCGGCGTAGCTGTACATCAGGTCGAGCGAGGGCGCGCCCGGCCAGATCGCCCTGAGGCCCTGCGCGACGAGGCCGTTGTTGGTGAGCACCATGGTCCAGGAGAAGGTGCGCACCAGCCCGTTGCTCCAGAACGGCAGCACGATCAGCAGCAGCAGCGCCTCGCGCCAGCGGTTCCTGACGAACTTGGCGAGCAGCAGCGCCGCGGGATAGCCGAGCACGAAGCAGGTGAGCGTCACGGTGAAGCCGAGCGTCAGCGAGCGCCAGGCATTGATCCAGTAGAGCGGCTTGGTGAAGAAGTCGGTGTAATGCTTGAGCGTGAACTGGGCCACGCGGCCGCCGATCGGCGCGACCGTCAGAACGCTGAAATAGAGCATCGCCGCCAGCGGCAGCAGCACGGTGACGAGGAGCACGATATAGGCGCCGCCGGTCAGGCCGACGATCGCCTGCGCGCGGCGGGCGCCGCCGGTCATCGACGCGAGCCGGCCGGAGGGCGCGGCGCGCGCCACCGCGCCGGCGCTGTCGGCTGCGATGTTCGACATCCTGTTCCCATCTGCATATTCGTTTGTACACTAACATATATGATCGCGGATCGCTGGCAAGCCCCGTCCTCGAAAGGCTCCAGCCTGGGCATGGTAGCAGGAAAGCCGGCCGTGCCGACTCGCCATGCCTGCCGTCAGGCCGGCAGGCCGTGCACCGAGAGCGGCGCGCCGGGGCGGGCGCCGGAGACGTCGACGGCGATGCCGGAGCCTTCGGCCCGCCACGGCGCGTCCCGCCCGTCGAGACGCACGGCGACGACCCGCTCCGGCGGGAGCTGCGGCAGGCGGATCTCGGCCGCGCCCGGCGCCGCGGCCAGGATGCGGCAGGCGAAGAGCCCGCTCTCGACGACGAGATGCGTGAGGCGCCCGGTGAGCGTGCTGGCAAGGATCGGCACGCCGCCCTTGGCGAGGGTCAGATGGCCCGCCGCCACGGTCACCGTCACGTCGCCGATCGGCGAGGCGAGGGGGCCGAGCGCCACGTCCTCGCCGGTGTTGACGATCTCCCAGCCGCCCCAGGGATTGACGTCCATCACCTCGGCCACGCCGAGCATCGGCAGCATGGCGCCCCAGGTGAGGAAGGGGTCGGTGTCGGGCTGGTCGTCGATCTCGCCGGTCTCGGCGCTGTAGTTCTCGCCGCACAGGCGCCGGCTGGTCCAGGACTGCATGAACAGGTCGAGGCTCTTCTGCGCAAAGGCGCTGGCTTCGTCGAGGAAGCCGTAGCGGCGCAGGCCCTGCCAGACGAACCAGTTGACGTTCGGCCAGATGCGGCCGCGCCAATAGACGTTGTCGGCATAGGCCGGGTCGTCGCGCGTCGCATTGGGAATGACGTAGCGCCCGCCGAACGTGGCGGGATCGTCGAGATGGGCGAGGAGGCGGGCGGCCTGCTCCGGCGAGGCGGCGCCGCAGATCAGGGGGTAGAAGCTGGTCGGGCCGAGGCTGCGCACGAAGCCCTCGCCGGGCGGCGCATGACGCCGACGGTTGGCGAAGATGCCGCGCGCTTCGTCCCAGAGCTCGGTGCGGATCTTGTCCCGGCTGGCGGCGGCGAGGCTCGCGAACTCCGCCGCCTCCTCCGGCCGGCCGAGCTCGGCGGCGATCAGCGCCAGCATCTCCGCGTCGAGCGCCAGGGTGCAGTTGAGGCCGACGTCGAGGAGCGACAGCGTGCGGGTGGCGGGATCGTACACCGCCTCGTCATGGGTGGCGGAATTGTCCATGCCGGTCTCGTTGCGCGCGCCGAAGGCGGTGCCCTTGTAGAGGGCTTCGCCGACGTCGGAGGTGCCGCAGGAGACGAGGCCCCGCCCGTCGGGGTCGCGATGCCTGCGCCACCAGCGCTGGTTGCGGGCGAGCAGGCCGTAGCCGGCCTCCAGCAGGGTGCGGTCGCGCCGGCGCAGGTAGAGCAGCCACAGCATGAAGGCGCCGTTCGGCGCCTGGGTGCGGTCGACCCAGGCATCGTTCGAGGTGACGATGCAGGCGAAATTGCCCTGCGGCGTGGCGCTGGCCATGGCCACGGCGAGGTTCTCGGCGGCGAGGCCGCCGTCGAGGAGGCCGGTCATCCCTGCCGCATAGGTCTGGTCGTTCCACCACACGGCGAACGTGCCGAGGTTCCAGATCCGGCTGACCGCGGTGTAGGGCCGGTTGTTGACCCCGTCCCACAGCGTGTTCCAGCCCATGACGTCGCGGACCACGTCGAGCGCGCCGGCATGGCGACCGTGCTGGGACGGCAGGGCCGGCTCGGCGGGGGCGGCGTCGAGGGCGGCACGAGCCCGTTCGATCGCCAGCGCCCGGTCGTCGGCCACCGCGGCGGCGAAGCGGTTGTCGCGCATCATCTCCAGGTTGAAGCGCAGCGCGATGGTCGGCGCCGCGGTGCCGCGGCTGGCGATCTGGAAATAGCCGTTCGCCTCGAAGTCGGCGGCGAGCGCCTCGACGCTGTCATGCGCCGTGACCTCGACGGCCGGCGCCGCGCTGACCAGGGCGACGAAGCGATGGCCGACCTTCACCACCGCGGCCTGGGCATCGGTGAGATATTCGACCGTCTCGCCGCGCTCGGCCGAGAGGCACAGCGTCACCCAGAAGCGCAGGCCCCATTCCTTCAGCGCCACGCCGGTCCACGCGCCGACCACGGCATAGGGATCGGGCTTGGCGTAGCGCAAGGCAAGGCGGGTGCCGGCATGGACGGCCTCGATCTCGACCAGGCTGCCGTCCACCGCGTGCCGGCCGAAGACGGTGCCGTCGCGCGGGGTGATGGTCGTCGCCTTGCGAATGCTGGTCGCATAGAGCACCGGCGTCAGCCGCACCCCGAGCGGCAGGAACACCATCTCCGCCGGCCGATCCGACCAGCTGTTCCAGGCACGGGCGGCGGGAATGGTGGCGTCGACGAGCATGGGAGGTCCGTGGGGCAGGGCGTGGTGGTGAAGATGCGATGGCGGGGCGGAGGAGGGAAGGGGCGGCACGGACGCTCAGGTCAGGCGTGTCCGCGGTTGGGGAGGTTCGTCATGAGCCGGCTTTTATTCCACCACCGCAGGAACGCGACTGCCGACTGCGTTCGCGTGGATGGCCGGGTCAAGCCCGGCCATGACGGCTGAGAGGTCGCGGGACGAACCCGATCGCGTTGCAGCGGTCGCGGGATGGCACATGGCCAATTCCTCACCCGCGACCGTCATGGTCGGGCTTGACCCGGCCATCCACGCGAACACTGCGGGCGGCAGAAGGGGCGCCGGTTCTTGCCGAGCTGAACGCCCCGTTTGCCGATCGAACCCGATCCCTCCCGATCTGCAGGGGAGACCGAGCCCGACACGCCCCTTACTGCGCGAAGTCGGTCTTCACCTCGGCCCAGAGCTCCTGGATCTCCTGGCGCTTGTCGTCGGGCATCGGCTGCATGAACTTCAGCCGGCCGGCGACCTCGGGCGCGCCCATGACGACCCGGTTGAAGGCGTCCGCCGGAAGGGCGGCCACGGCCTTGGTGTTGGCCGAGACCGCGGCGCCCGTCTGGGTGTCCCAGCGGACGTAGAAGTCCGGGCTGATCATGTAGTCGATGAACTTGGCAGCCCCGTCCGGGTTCGGCGCGTTGGCGGCGATGGTCAGGGTGTCGAACCAGCCGACGGCGCCCTCCTGCGGGAGGACGAACTTGCTCGGCAGCTTGAACTTCTTCACCGCGCGGGCGGCGCCGCCGGCCCAGATCACGCCGATGTCGAAGCTCTTGGCGGCGAAACCCTTCATCCACTCGTCCTCGGAAGCCCAGAAGGAGCGGATCTGCGGCTTCAGCTCGAGCAGCTTCTTCTTGATCGCCGGCATGTCGGAGGGGTTGTTGATGTCCTGGCCGAGCGCGATCGCCGCGAGCTCGACGGCCAGGAGCGCATCATCACGGAAGGCGATGCGGCCGGCATATTTGGGGTCCCACAGCGCGTTGATCGAGGTGATGTCGTCCTTGATCGTGTCAGTGTTGTAGGAGAAGGAGGTGGAGCCCCACACCCAGGGCACGCCCCAGAGCTTGCCCTCGACCGTGACGCTCGGGTCCTTGGTCAGGGTCGGGTTGACGTCGGGCAGGTTGGTGATCTTGGCCGGGTCGATCGTCTGCACCAGGCCTTCCCCGCGCGCCTGGTTGAGATAGGTGGAGTTGACCAGCACCACGTCGTAGGCACCGGGGCTGGTGCGCAGCTTGGTCAGCATCTCCTGCTCGGAGGTGAAGTAGTCGTGCACCACCTTGATGCCCGTCTTCTTCTCGAATTCCTCCACGGCGAACTTCTCGTCCGTGCCGTAGCCGTTCCAGTTCAGCACCTTGATCTCGGCGGCGAACGCCGCGCCGGTCGAGGCGGCGAGCCCGGCGCCAAGCGCCGCGGCGAGCAAAGTCCGGTGTCCCTTCATCGCAAGTCCCCTCTCGTGCATGCCTGTTTCAGGCGGTCTCGGCCCTGCGGCCTTAGTGTTTGTACACTAACAATACACGGCGCGAGGCAGGGCGCAAGATGGCGCGACGGCGCCTGCGCCGCGAGAGAGGCGGATCGCCGCAGAAGACGGGGCCTGCCCGATGGTCTAGGCGCCGCGCAGCATCGCCTGGATCGGCAGGACGGCGTGGTAGAGGGCGGCATAGGCGGCATGGCCGCGCTCGAACGCGGCGATCTTCGCGCCGGGCTCGAAGGCGGCTTCGGCCTCGGCCCAGCCCGTCGCCTCGCCGGCCTCGATCGCGCCGAGGGCGATGGCGCCCAGCATGCCGGCACCGAGGGCGGTGGCATGGGCGTGGGCCTTCTGGCGCACCAGCCGGCGCCGCAGGATGGCCGCCAGCATCGCCATCACCTTGGGCTGCGAGGCGAGACCGCCGACCACGCGCAGCTCCGCCGGCGTCAGGCCGCAATCGGCGAAGGTGTCGAGGATCAGCCGCAGCTGGTAGCAGATCGCCTCGATGAAGGCGCGCACGAGGTGGGCGCGCGTATGGTGCGAGCGCAGTCCGACCATGGCGCCGCCGGCGAGGGAGTCCCATACCGGCGTGCGCTCGCCCTGCAGATAGGGCAGGGCCAGCAGGCCGTCGGCGCCGGGCGGCGTCGCGGCGAGGGCGGCGTCGATGTCGCCGCCGGGCTCGCGGCTCTGCAGGATCCCGTCGAGCAGCCAGGCGAGGGCGCTGCCGGCATTCTGGGTGCTGCCGGTGACGGCGTAGAGGCCGGGGACGACGTGGCGGAAGGAGAAGACGCGGCGGGCGGGATCGATGACGGGCGCCGGGCTCAGCACGGAGATCCAGGCGCTGGTGCCGAAGCTGGCATAGGCCTCGCCCGGCGCGATGCCGGTGCCGAGGGCGGTCGTCGGCCCGTCGCCGCCGCCCAGGATGACGGGCAGGCCGGCGGGCAGGCCGAGCACGCCCGCCATGTCAGGCTTCAGCGCGCCGATGCGCGTCGCCGCCTCCGCCAGATCCGGCGCCAGCGCCCTCGGCAGGCCGAACAGCTCGAACAGCGCCTCGCTCCATCGGCCGGCCGCGAGGTCGTAGAGGCCGGTGCAGGACGCATCGGAATGATCCATCGCCGTCACGCCGGTGAGGCGGGCGACCAGCCAGTCCTTGGGCTGGACGAAGCGGGCGGCCCGCGACCAGATCGCCGGCTCGTGGCGGGCCAGCCAGGCGAGCTTGGGGCCGGTATAGGTGGCGTTGAGCCGGTTGCCGGTGAGGGCGTAGAAGGCCTGCCCGTCCATCGCCGCCTCCGCGGCCTGCGTCTCGCGCACGGCGCGCTGGTCGCTCCAGATCAGGGCCGGGTGCAGCGGCTCTCCTGCGCCGTCGACCAGCAGCGCCGCGGACATCTGGCCGGTGAAGGCCAGGCCGCAAAGGCCCGTCAGCCGGCCGGCCCCGGCGAGGTCGCGCACGGCGGCGGCGAAGGCGCGCAGCCAGTCCTGCGGATGCTGCTCCGCCCGCCCGTCGCCGGCATGGTGCGTCGGGTAGGGGCGGCTGGCGGTGCCGAGGATGCGGGCCGCGCCGGCAGCCGGGGACAGGTCGAGCGCGGTGAGCTTGCAGCTCGACGTGCCGAGATCGCAGGCGATGAGGATGTCCATGGCCGGCTCCGCCCGGGCTACTTGATGGCGCCGAGCGACAGGCCCTTGACCAGGTGCTTCTGGGCCGCGAGCACCAGCACCACGATCGGCAGCGTCGCGAGCAGGCCCGCGGCCGAGAGCTTGCCCCAGTCGACGGCGAGGAAGCCGACGAATTCCGTCGCCATGTAGACCGGCAGCGTCTTGGCGTTGAAGCTGGTCAGGGTGAAGGCGAAGAAGAAGTCGTTCCAGGAGAAGATGAAGCCGAGCACGGCGACCGTGACCAGGCCCGGCGCCGCCATCGGCACCATGATCGAGCGGAAGGCCCGCCAGGACGAGGCGCCGTCGAGGAAGGCCGCCTCCTCCAATTCGCGCGGCAGGGCGGCGAAGAAGCTGCGCATCACCCAGACGATGATGGCGATGACCAGGAGGATATGGGCGATGACGACGCCGATCAGCGTGTCGATCAGGCCGAGGGCGTTGTAGATCTGCACGAAGGGGATGATGACAACGATCGCCGGCAGCATGCGGGTGGAGAGGATGAAATCGGCGATCTCCTCGCGCCCGGCGATGCGGTAGCGCGCCAGCACATAGGCGAAGGGCACGCCGAGCAGCATGCCCGCCGCCACCGCGCCGCAGGCGACGCCGAGGCTGGTGGCGAAGGCCCGGACGAAGCCGCCGGCGCCGAGCACGGCGGCATAGTTGTCGAGCGTCGGCGCGAACAGGAAGCGGGGCGGCTGCGCGATCACGTCGATCTGCGACTTGAAGGATTGCAGCACCATCCAGGCCACCGGCGCCAGGAACAGGACCGAGCAGGCGATCAGGACGGCATAGGCCGCCGCACGGGCGAGGGGGCGGGGCGTCATGCGCCGGTCTCCCGTTGGATGAAGCGGCCCGCCGGCCGGGTGACCAGCATGGTGACGAGGAGCAGGAGGACGCCGATCGTCGCGGCGACCTCCGGCTTGAGGAAGCGGAAGCCCTGCATGAAGGCGCGGATCACCAGCGTCTCGCTGGCCCGCCCGGGCCCGCCCTGGGTGACGACGTAGATCACGTCGAAGGCCTTGAACGCCTCCATGAAGCGGAAGATCAGGGTGATCACCAGGATGGCGCGCAGCATCGGCAGGATGACATGGCGCAGCTCCTGCAGCGCGCCGGCGCCGTCCACCCTGGCGGCTTCCAGGGGCTCGCGCGGCAGCGACTGGAAGCCGGCATGGATCAGCATGAAGCAGAACGGCGTCCACTGCCAGACGTCGATCAGCACGACCGTCATCAGCGCGGTGCGGCTCCCCGTGGCCCAGGGGAGCGGGCCGACATGGAGGAGGCCGACGAGGTGGTTCACCACCCCGAGCGCCGGATTCAGCATCATCGACCAGGTGAGGCCCGAGACCACCGGCATGATGGCGAGCGGCAGGATGAAGATCGATACGAACAGGCGCCGCCCGGCATGGACATGCTCCATGGCATAGGCCATCAGGAAGCCAAGCCCGAAGCTCAGCAGCGTCGAGGACGCCGTGAACACGACGGAATTCCAGGCGACCTGCCAGAAGCCAGCGGTCGCCAGGGTCTCCTGGACGTGCTGGAGCCCGACGCCGCCGGCCACGCCAAAGGCCATGGTGATGGTGTAGACCAGCGGGTAGACCAGCAGCGCCAGCAGGGCCAGCGTCAGCGGCAGCGTGAGCAGTGCCGCGAAGGCTTTGTTGTCGAACACCGGCTTGACCTGCTCCGAACGCGACGCTGGCTGGGGAACCGCCCTCAGGCCAGGATCCGCTTCCACTGCTCCTCGACGCCGTCGAGCGCGGCCGAGGCGTCGGTGTTGCCGAGGATGACCTCCTGGGTGGCGGCGCGCAGCGGATCCATCAGCTCGTTGAACTTCAGGTTGGCCGGCGAGATCACCGCCGAGGCGAGCGAGGTGCCGACGGCCGACAGGAAGTCCTTGCCGAACGTTGCTTCGAGCTCCGGCGACTGCGCCACCGAGGTGCGCGGCGGGAAGATGCCCTTGCGGGCCAGCGCCAGCTGCGTCGCCTTGGAGGTGGCCCATTGCACGAAGAGCCAGGCCGCTTCCGGGTTCCTGGAAGCGCTGGCGATCGAGATCGACCAGTAGTGGGAGTGGCCATGGCGCCCGCCGGGACCGGTGGGGAAGGGCGCGGCCGCGACCTTGCCCGTGACGGTGGAGAGCTTGGGGTCCTGCAGGCGGCCGTAGATGACGGAGGAATCCAGGAACATCGCCGCCTGGCCGGAGAGCATGGCGGTGTTGATCTCGTCCCAGTCGTAGCTGGTCACGCCCTGCGGCGCGGCGGCGGCGAGCTTGGCGAAGGCTTCCAGGCCCGCCTTGCTCTCAGCACTGGCGACGACCGGCGTCAGCTTGTCGTCGAGATAGTCGCCGCCATAGGAGCGCACGACGCCGTAGAGTGGCCACCAGTTGGTCGGTCCGCCGCGCAGGGTGATGCCCGAGATCGGGCCCTTGGCCGAGATGGCCTGCGCCGTCTTGATCAGGCCGTCGAAATCGGCCGGGACGGGCAGGCTGGCTTCGCTCAGCACGTCCTTGCGGTAGACCAGGATCTGCGCTTCCGAGGTCAGCGCCACCCGGTCGGCATAGCGGCGGCCGATGGTGGCGATGTTGCGGGCGCTGGGGAAGAAGTCGTTCCAGTCGTACCAGGCCGGGTCGGTGAGCGCGGCCTTGTCCATCAGCGGCTTCAGGTCGGCGGTCCAGCCCTCCGCCTGGAAGCGCGGCGCCTCGTAATATTGCGTCATGAAGACGTCCTGCTGGAACGCCTTGGCCGAGAGGTCGGTCACCACCTTGGTGAGATATTGCTGCTCCGGCAGCTTGGAGGCCTGGACGGTGATGCCGGTGAGGTCCTCGAAGGCCGGCAGGAGCGGCTCGATCGCTTCCTGCCAGGGATGGCGCGACAGGAACAGGTTCAGCGTCGTGCCCTTGTGGGCCTTCCAGTCCGTCTTGCCGAGCTCTTCGGCGCGGCTGCGGCCCAGCATCAGGGCCGGCATGGCCATCGTCGTTCCCAGAAGCGCAATGAAGTCGCGGCGGCGCATGAAATCCTCCCGTTTGTCTGCTTTGCCTGCAGTTGATATATCGATGTACCCAATCGGCTGCTTTGTAAAGGCGAGGCCTCTCAGCCGCCTTTCCCGATCCGGTCCGCCGTGTCGCGATAGACCGACCGGAGAGCCGGATCCTCGCCGTGGCGGTCGGCGACGGCGCGCAGCTCCGCCGGCCCGAAGGCGGGGTGGCCCGGCGCGCCTTCCAGCGCGGCGCTCAGGCGGACCAACCGGGCGAGCACGTCGAGGGCCGCCTCGACGGCCTCGCCGCGGCGCCGCAGCGCGATCAGCGGCGCGAAGAACCGTTCCCCCGGCTGCATCTTGCGCCAGAGGTCGCGGGCGACGGTGTCGAGGCGGCGGGGGATGAAGCCGTTGGCGAGACGCTCCCGGCTGGTCGCGGCGTAGCGGACGAGCCCGTCGCGGTCGAGGCCGTGCTCGAGCGCCAGATGCCGCTGCAGGGCATCGACGAACGGCGTCAGCTCGGCCAGCAGCGCCCCGTCGCCGAACGCCTGCGACAGCAGCGTGTCGCCGCGCGAGCGCCCGAGGATCGCCGCCGCGTCCGCCAGGCTGTTCACCAGGTAGCGCTTGCGGTCGAACAGGGCGTCGATGCTCTGCGCCGCCTCGATGCCGGGGATGGTCGGGCCGGCCCGCGAGGCGGCGAGCTCGCCATAGGTCTCGGTCCGGATGGTGGTGGAGGCGGGCCAGGCATTGGCGCAGATGCGGTCGACCACCGTCCGGGGGATGTGGAGGCGCGCCAGGGCCTCCCCGGCGATCCCGGCCGCTATCAGGGCCTGCGTAAGCGCCTCGTCGACCGCCTCCACGTTCTCGCAGCCGAGAAGGGTGCAGGGCGCGGCACGGCCGGCGCCGGCGGCGACGAGCTGGCGGGCGACGCCGGCGAGGTTCTCCTTGCGCACCGCCGTGGTCACCAGCGGCGCCTCGCCGAGCCGCCGCATCAGCTCGGCCCGGTCCCGCTCCGGGTGCAGGGCACGGGCGATCGGCACCCGGATCTCGCGCGTCGCCCCGCCTTCCTGCATCTCCAGGCCATAGCCGCCCTGTCGGTCGAGGGCCTCGACCAGGTCGGGCAGCGGGTCGACGACGGTCACCGTCCAGCCGGCCTCGACCAGGCGCGGCACCACCAGCCCGCGGCCGAGGGCTCCTCCTCCGAAATGGATCGCCTCCATCCCCACCTCGCAATCCGGCGCCGGGCCGGCGGCGGCCGCCGGCTTCACCCGCCGTCGCGGTCATTGACGAATTGACCGGCATCGGCGAGCTTGCTACGCACATGATACATCGTTCTACCAGGAACCATCATGGCCAAGAGTCGATCCTATGACAAGCGTCCTTCGGTGGTCGTGCCCGATGCCGGCCACGGCGCGGCGGTCCGCGGCTGGGCGGCGGTGGCCGAGCGGCTCGGAGCCGCGATCGGCGGGGGGGCGGCCGGCGTCCTGACGGTCGATGCCTATCCCGGCGTCGACCTCGACGAGATCGCCGCGGCCCTCGGCCGGGCGCTGCCGGACCTCGCGGTGTTCGGGGTCCGCGACGCCATGAAGGAGCCCGCCGCGATCGAGGCCATGCTGGCGCGCTTCCTCACCACCGACCGGGTGTTCGGCTACATGGCGCCCTTCCGCATGGAGGAGTTCTTCCGGCCGGAGGGGCTGGCGGCGCTGCGCGCGGCGGTGCGCGAGGCCGCCGGGCGCGGGCCGGTGGCCGTCATCGGCGTCGGCGCGGCCCTGGTCACGCCGGGCGACGTGCTGGTCCTGGCCGACATGCCGCGCTGGGAGATCCAGCTGCGCTTCCGCGCCGGCATGCCGAGCTGGACCTGCGACAATCCCGGCGAGGATTTCCTGCGCAAGTACAAGCGCGGCTTCTTCGTGGAATGGCGCACCGCGGACCGGCACAAGCTCGACCTGTTCGACCAGGCCGATTTCTTCCTCGACACGACCGTCCGCGGGGATCCGCGCCTGGCGGCGGGCGAGGCGATGCGCGCGGCTGTCGCGGCCACGACACGCCGGCCGTTCCGCGTCGTGCCGTTCTTCGATCCCGGGGTCTGGGGCGGGCAATGGATGCGGCGGGAATTCGAGCTGCCTGCCGAGGCGCCCAACTATGCCTGGGGCTTCGACTGCGTGCCGGAAGAGAACAGCCTCCTCCTCGATTTCGGCGGCGTCGAGGTCGAGATCCCGGCGATCAACGTGGTGCTGCGCCATCCCAAGGCCCTGCTCGGCGAGCGCGTCTTCGCGCGCTTCGGCGCCGAGTTCCCGATCCGCTTCGACTTCCTCGACACGATCGGCGGCGGCAACCTGTCGCTGCAGGTCCATCCCACGACGGACTATATCCGCCAGGCCTTCGGCATGAGCTACACCCAGGACGAAAGCTACTACATGCTGGAGGCTGGCCCCGATGCGGCCGTCTATCTCGGCCTGAAGACCGGCGTCGCGCCCGACGCCTTCTTCGCGGCGGTCGAAGAGGCGCATCGGCCGGGCGGCGAGCTCGACGTGGAGGCCTTCGTCAACCGCTGGCCGGCGCGCCGGCACGACCATTTCTCGATCCCCGCCGGCACGGTGCATTGCTCGGGCTCCGACTGCCTCGTGCTCGAGATCAGCGCCACGCCCTACATCTTCACCTTCAAGCTGTGGGACTGGGGCCGGGTCGGCCTCGACGGCGTGCCGCGGCCCCTGCACGTCGACCATGGCCGCGGGGTGCTGGACCCGGAACGGGACACGGCCTGGGTCGAGCGGACCGTGCTCGGCCAGGTGCGGCCGGTCGCCTCGGGCGAGGGCTGGCGCGAGGAGCGCACCGGCCTGCACGAGCTCGAGTTCATCGAGACGCGGCGCCACTGGTTCACCGCCCCGGTGACGCACGAGACCGGCGGCTCGGTCCACGTCGTCAACCTGGTCGAAGGCGAGCGGGCGACGATCGAGAGCCCGACCGGCGCCTTCGCGCCCGTCCGTTTCGGCTTCGCTGAGACCGTGATCGTCCCGGCCGAGGTCGGCGCCTACCGGGTGGTGCCGGACACGGCGACGCAGCACGCCACCATCCGCGCCTCGGTGAGGCTCTGACATGGGCGCGGGGCCGGCGAACCGCTGGTGGCCGCTGTCGGGGGCGGGGCTCGAGCATTTCGGCCGGGACGGCGGCTGGATCGAGGGCGAGGTCCCGAAGCCCGGCGCCGGCGATCTCCTCGCCGGGGTCGAGGCGGTGACGATCTGCGCCAGCGACGCCAAGATGGTGCGGCTCGGCGCGGACTATCCGCTGTTCGGCGGCCGCGATCTCGCGCGCGAGCCGGTCTGCCTCGGCCACGAGCTCGCCCTGCGCGTCGACGAGCCGGGCAGCGGCGTCGACCCCGGGCTGAGGCCGGGCACGCGCATCGGCGTGCAGCCCGACGTCTACAAGCACGGCCGGCGGTCCTGCATCGGCGTGACCCGGCCGGGCGGCATGGCCGATCGGATCCTGCTCGATGCCGAGGTGCTGCAGTCCGACGACGGGCCCCTGGTCTTTCCCGTGCCGGCGCCGCTCAGCCGGGCGGCCACCGCGCTGCTCGAGCCGCTCGGCTGCATCGAAGGCGCCTTCCGGCCGTGGGGCCGCGACGCGGTGCGGCCGGGCGGGCGGCTGGTGGTGCTGTGCGCCGATCCTCGGGCGGGCTGGATGCTCGACGCTCCGCTGCCGGCCGGGACCATCGACCTCGTCGGCCTGGACGAGCCGGCCTGGCGTGCCGCCGGCGGACCGGCTACGGGCCGGATCCGCAGCCTCGGGCTCGACGAGGCTCTCGCCGATGCCGGGCCGGTCGACGACTGCCTGGTCCTCGGCCCGGTCGATCCCCGGGCGGTCGGCCGCGTCTACGACCGTCTGGCGAGCGGCGGCACCTTCACCTGGCTCTCCCCAGTGGTGGTGGAGCCCGGGGTGCCGGCCGATCTCGCGCATTTCCACTACGGCAAGCTGACCCAGCGCGGCGCGCGCTCGCTGCGTCTCTCCGAGGCCTGGGCGCGCCCGATCCGCTGCGACTATCGCCCGGGCGGGCGGCTGCTGCTCTTCGGAGCCTCCGGCGCCATGGGCCGCATGCACCTGATGCGCGCCATCGAGGCGGCCGAGGGGCCGGCGGCGATCGTGGCGCTGGCGCGCCGGGCGGACAAACTGGCCGCGCTCGTCGCGGAGCTACGGCCTCTCGCCGAAGCCCGGCGCCTGGCGCTGCACGCCGTGGCGTCGGACGGGCCGGACTGGCAGGCCGAGCTCGCGGCGCTGGCGCCCGGCGGCTTCGACGATGTCGTCGTCGTCGCTCCAGGGGATGAGCCGATGCGCCGGGCCATTCCCTTCCTGGCGCGGAACGGGCTCCTGATCGGCTTTGCCGGCACCCGGGCGGGCGAGGTCGTCGACCTGCCGCTCGGGCGTCTGGTGACGGACGGCATCAGCATCACCGCCAGCAGCGGCTCGACCGTGTCGGACCAGCAGGCGGTGATTCGGCGCATCCTTCAGGGAACGTTGACGCCGGAACGGCTGATCGCCGCCGTCGGCGGCTTCCCGGCCATGCGGGATGGCGTGCGCGCGGTGCTGGAAGGCCGCTTTTCCGGCAAGGTGATGATCATGCCGGCGCTCGACTGGCCTCTGATGAGCCTTGCCGAGCTGTTTGAAGCCCATCCCCAGTTGCGCTCCCTTGCCGGGCCGGGCCAATCTTGGTCAAAGGCGATCGAGGACACCGTCCTCGACGGCTGAGCAGACGGGGACATGGCGACGTCGCGCGTCAATATCAGGGATGTTGCCATTGCGGCAGGCGTCTCCCGCGCCACGGTCTCGCAGGTCCTGCGCGGCACCGGCCGCATTTCCGACGAGACGCGCCGGCGCGTCGAAGCGGTGATGAAGCAGATCGGCTATGTCTACAACCGCGCCGCCGCCAGCCTGCGCGCCGGACAGTCGACCACCATCGCCATCGCCGTGACCGGCCTCGGCAATCCCTTCTTCGCCGAGTTGGCCTCGCGTGCGGCGCAGGTGCTGGAGAAGGCCGGCTACGTCGCCGCCATCGTCGACACCCATGACGACCTCACCGGCCAGGCTCGGTTCCTGCGCATGCTGCGCGAGAACATGATGGCCGGCGCCATCGTCTCCCCGGCCTCCTCCACCACCGACGCCATGGCGCGCGACTGGCAGGCCGGGGCGCCGCCGATCGTCGGCCTGCTCCGGCGCTCGATCAGCGCCGCCTTCGACTTCGTCGGCGTCGACAACGTCATCGGCATGGCGGCGGCCACGACGCATCTCATCGAGCTCGGCCACCGCACCATCGGCTTCGTCGGCGGACGCTCCGGCTCGCAATCGCGCGAGGAGCGCCTCGCGGGCTGGCGCAGCGCCCTCGCCGGCATCGGCCAGCAGGCACCGGAGGCCTGGATCGAGCCGTGCGAGGCCAGCATCACCGCCGGCTCGCAGGCCGTGACGCGGCTGATCGCGCGCTGCCCCGACCTGACCGCCGTGGTCTGCCACCAGGACATCGTCGCCTTCGGCGTCACCATCGGCCTGCGCAAGCTCGGGATCGAGCCCGGCCGGGCGGTCTCTGTGGTCGGCTTCGACGACATCGGCGCCGCCGCGGACTGGGATCCCGGCCTGACCACCATGTCGGTGACACCCGGCACGCTGGGGGCCGAGGCCGCAAGGATGCTGCTGCGCCGCATCGAGGAGCCGGATGCGCCGCTGCAGTCCATCGTGCTGCGCCCGCGCCTGGTGCAGCGGGCCTCGAGCGGGCCGCCGCTTCAGGCCTCCGCGAGGTAGTCCCAGGCCGGCTTCAGCCGCTCGATCAGGCCGCGCCGGCGGCCCGCCAGCCGGGCATAGGCCTCGGTGTTGGCGCGATCGGGCTCGAACCGGTCGGACTGCAGCCGGATCCGGCCCGCGGCGCTCCTGAGGTCGGGCCAGAGGCCGACGGCGACGCCCGCCGTCAACGCGGCGCCGGTCGGCGCGCTCGGCGCCGCGCCGAAGCGCTCGGCCGGCACGCCCAGCATGTCGGCCTGCATCCGGCACCACAGCGCGCTCCTGGCGCCGCCGCCCGTCAGCCGCAGCGTCTGCGGGCGCCAGCCCTCGATATGCTCGGCGATCGCCTCCGTGGTGTCGATGAGGTCGAAGGTGAGGCCTTCCATGACGGCCCGCCAGGCTTCGCCGCGGCCATGGGCGAGCGTCAGCCCGTGGAAGCCGCCGGAGGCATGCGGCTGCGGCGGGCAGAAGCGGCCGAGCATATAGGGCATGAAGGCAAGGCCAGCCGCGCCCGGCGGCACTGCCCCGGCAGCTTCGTCGAGCGCGGCGAAGGTCTCGGGGCCCTCGCCGCCGCCGAGCAGCTCGGCCATGCGGCGATGCACGAAGCCGCCGCCGGCGACGTAGAGGATCGCATACCAGACATCGTCGAGGGGGCTCGCCAGCGGCTGGAAGCGCTCCTGGCCGGCATCGATCAGGCAGCGGTCGAGGCAGACGAGATAGTTGATGAAGGAGCCGTTGACCGAATAGACCTCGCCGGGCGTGAGCACGTTGGCGCCGATCAGCGAGGCGACGGTGTCGCCGATCCCAACCACCAGCGGGATGCCCGGGCTGAGGCCCGTGGCGGCGGCGACGGAACGGCCGAGGGCGCCGACCACGGAGAAGCTCGGCACCAGCGTCGGCAGCACGGCGGCCGGCAGGCCGAAGGCGCGGACGAGGTCGTCGTCCCAGCGGCGGGCGGCGAGGTCGGCGGCGCCGTACCAGGTGAGCGTGGTGGCGTCGCAGGCCATGGCCGGCAGTGGCGCTTCCGCCAGGGAGCCGATGACGAAGCCGGCCAGCGAGGGGACGCAGGCGATGGCGTCGAAGGTGGCCGGCGAGGTGTCCCGCCACCACAGCATGCGCGGGGTGGTGAACGGCCAGGCGCCGTTGCGGGCGAAGAGCACATCTGCCGCGATCGCCTTCATCCGCTCGAGCTGGGGCCGGAAGCGGGTGTCGAGGGCCGAGGGGTACCAGGGGGTCAGCGGCGCCCCTTGGCGGTCCACCGCGATGGAGCCGGCGGTCTGGCCGCTGGCGCCGATGGCGGCGAGGCGGGAGACGGCCTCCGGCTGCCGCTCGGCGAGCTCGGCGAGCATGGCGAGGATGGCGGCGATGACGGCCGCGCCGTCCTGCTCGGCGACGCCGGCCTCCGGCATGGCCGTGCGCACCGGCCGCTCCGCCTCGGCCAGGCAGACGGCGTCCGCGTCGACGAGGCAGATCTTGATCAGGCTGGTGCCGACGTCGATGCCGAGGACCGTGGCTGACATAGGCTCCCGCCCCATGCTGGATCATTGTCTGATAGATCGTTATATCTTGAGTATGGCAGGGCCGGGATGTCAGCGTCAATCCGGTCGCGGCGGCCCTGCCGGCACTGGGAAGGCAGGGACATGTCGCTTCGCAACTACCTCGCCTGGGTCCGGGACCAGGCCCTGCCGTTCTGGCTTCCGCGCGCGGCCGATGCCGAGGGCCTGTTCCACGAGACGCTGGCGATGGACGGGACGCCGCAGCCCGAGGCGGAGCTGCGCCTGCGCACCGGCATGCGGCAGGCCTATGTCCTCGCCCATGCCGCCGAGCTCGGCCTCGTCGACCGCGCCCCGGCCCTGGACCTCGCGGCGCGGATGATGGAGCGCCTGCGCGCTCTCGCCTGGGCGCCCGACGGCCGGCCGGGCTGGGCCGCCCGTTTCGATCGTGCCGGAGGCATCACGGATGGCCGGCGCGATCTCTACGACCATGCCTTTGCGCTGCTCGCTTTGGGGCACCTCGGCCGGGCCACCGGCGAGGCGCGCTACGCCGCCTGGATCGAGGAGACGCTGGCGGTGGTCGACGGCGCGCTGGCGGCGCCGCACGGCGGCTGGGCCGAGAGCGACCGGGGCGAGCTGCCGCGTCGGCAGAACCCGCACATGCACCTGTTCGAGGCGAGCCTCGCCCTGCACGAGACGACGGGCGAGGCCCGGCATCTGGCCCGCGCGGGCGAGATCTTCGGCCTGCTGCGCGCCCGCTTCCTCGACGAGGAGGCCGGCGTGCTGACCGAGTTCTTCGGCCCGGCCTGGGAGCGGTCGCCGCAGGTCCGCTCCGAGCGCCTGGATCCCGGCCACATGGCCGAATGGACCTGGCTGCTGCGCCGCTACGAGCGCGCCGCCCGCCGCCCCGTGGACGCGCTCTGCGGCCGCCTTTTCGACGCCGCCGTGCGGCTGGGGCTGACAGCCGACGGCTTCCTTGTCGACGAGGTCGATATCGCCGGCCGCCCGCTGGTCGACCGCCGGCGGCTCTGGCCGCAGACCGAATACCTCAAGGCCCTGGTCGTCCAGGGATCGGCCGGGCATCGGCCCGAGCTCCTGGAGGAGGCCGCGGCCCTGGCCGGGCGGCTCGGCAAGACCTATCTCGCCGGCGTGCCCGCGGGCGCCTGGCGCGACGCCTTCACGCTCGACGGCCGGCCCTCGGCATCCGCCATCCCCGCCAGCACGCTCTACCATCTCTTCGCGCCGGTGCCGGAGATCCTGCGGCTCGAGGCGTCGTGAGCCGCCTCAGGGGGGACGCCGCTTCGGGGGGCGTGAGCCGCCTCAGGCGGTCTGCAGGGCCAGGCCCTGCATGAAGTAGCGGCGCAGCAGGAAGAACAGCCCCAGGGTCGGCAGGCTCGCCAGCACCGTCGCCGTCACCACCAGGTTCGGCGTCGTGCCGGCATAATTGCCCTGGAACACCATCAGGGAATTCATGATCGAGCGCTTGCTCTCGTCGACGGTCAGCACCATCGAGAACACGAGGTCGTTCCAGATCCAGTTGAACTGCAGGAGGAAGGTGGCGATCAGCGGCCCGCGGCAGTTCGGCAGCACGATCGACCGGAAGATGCGCCATTCCGAGCAGCCGTCCATCCGGGCGGCCTCGTCGAGCTCGCGCGGCAGCTGGCCCATGTAGTTCTTCAGGACCAGGGTCGGGAACGGGATGCAGATGGCGATGTAGACCAGCAGCAGGCCGATGCGCGTGTCGAGCAGGCCGAGGCGCGCGAAGCTCTGGAACAGCGGGATGAGATAGATCTGGAAGGGGAAGATGGTGCCGCTGAAGATCAGCAGGAACCAGAAGGCGCGGCCGCGGACGTCGAGCCGCGCCAGGCCGAAGGCGGCCGAGGCGGCGATCAGCACCGCCGCGCCGGCGCCGACGGTGCCGTAGAGCAGCGAGTTGAGCATGCCCGAGGCCATGGAGGTGCGGATCCAGGCCTGGACGATGTTGTCGACGACCGGCGCCAGCGAGGCGGGCAGGGCGAGCGGCCCGCCCTGGACATAGTCGCTGCCCGATTTGAACACGGTGATCGCGGCATAGTAGAACGGCGCGATCCACAAGAGGCTGACCGCCACCGCGATCCAGAAGACGGCGCGGTTGGCGCGGGCGTGACGCCGGGCGGTTTCGGAGGCGGCCGGCGACAGGCCGGCATCGAGCGCGGCGGCCTTCATCGCGAGCGCTCCTCCAGGCGCTGCTGCAGCAGCGCCTGCACCCAGGTGATGAGAAGCGCGATGGCGCCGAGGATCACCGCCACGGCCGCGCCATAGGCCCAGCGGCTGGAGCGGAAGGATTCCCAATATTGATGCGTCGCCAGCGTCAGCGTCGAGCGGTTGGGATAGTCGCGCCCCATCACCCAGACCAGGTCGAAGGTGGTGAAGCCGGCGATCACCGAGATGATCGTCACCACCACCAGGGTCGGGAACAGCATCGGCAGGACGACCAGGCGGAAGGTCTGCCAGGGCGAGGCGCCTTCCACCGTCGCCGCCTCGATCGGATCGGGCGGCAGGGCGGCGAGGCCGAGCAGCAGGAGCACCATCACCAGCCCGGTGGTCTGCCAGACATGGGCGAGGATCATCGCCGGGGTGATCCAGGTCGGATCATAGAGCCAGCTGCGCGCCAGCCCGCCGAGGCCGACGCCATGGAGCACGGTGTTGAGGATGCCGGCGTCGGCATAGACATAGTACCAGATCGTGCCGATCGCCGTCGGCGCCAGCAGCCGCGGGATGAAGAACAGCGAGCGGAACGCGCCCTGGCCCGGCACGCGGCGCAGCAGCACGGCGAAGGCGAGGCCGAGCAGGATCGGCAGGGTGAGCGAGGCGACCACCCACACCACCGTGTTGACGGTCGCCTCGTAGAAGTTGGGGTTCGACAGCGCCTGCCGATAGTTCAGCGCGCCGACGAAGCGGTTGAAGCCGGAGAACTTCGCCCAGCCGGTCAACGAGATCCAGATGTTGTCGGCGACGGGATAGAGCAGGAATACCGAGACCATGACGATCGCCGGCGCCATGAAGGCGAGCGCCGTCAGCGTGGTGCGCCGGCGCACGCGCCGCTCGGCGGCGGACAGGGGAGGGCGCCGGTCCTCCGCCTCGGACGGTGTCGCCGTCGGGTCGCTCATCGTCCTGCTCACCCGCCGGGCCTATTTGTGGGCCGCCCAGTAGTCGGAGGCGATCTTGTCGACCGCCGCCATCACCTGGTCCGCCACCTCGGGCGTCGGGGTGACCATGAACTTGTTGAACTGCTCGACCGCCGGCAGCACGATGTCGGAGGGCGAGGCCTCCCAGTAGCGCGGATAGGGCTTGGCCTTGGTCGCGGCCAGCACCTTGGCGACGTCCTCGACCACGACATTGGGCTTGGGCGCCTTGATGTTGCCGATGTTGAGCGAGGGGTCCTTGGCCCATTGCGAGGCGGCCTCGTCGGTCATCCACCATTTGACGAAGGCCATGACGTCCGGGTTCTTGGCGCCGGCCTTGGAGACGACGATCGGCGCGCCCTCGTTGATGACGGAGGGCGGCAGCGACGGGTCGACATTGGGCATGACGAAGGCGCCGAAATCCTCGCCGGGCTTCATGCCGCCTTCCTTGATGTTCTGGATGGCCCAGTCGCCCATCAGGTACATCGCCGCCTTGCCGCGCGCGAAGTTCAGCACCTCCTCGTTCGAGGTCGCCGGCGTGAAATAGCCCTTGGCGTAGAGGTCGCCCCAGAGCTTGAACACCGCCTTGACCTGCGGGCTGGTGTAGGAGAGCTCGCCGCTGTTCAGCTTCATGTAGGCCGCCGGGTCGGTGCGCAGCAGCAGCTCCTCGAACCAGATGAAGCCGCGCCAGCCGTCCTGCACGGTGGCGTCGAACGGGGTGATGCCGGCAGCCTTCAGCTTGTCGCAGGCGGCGAGCAGGTCGCTCCAGCTCTTGGGCGGCTCGAGGCCGGCCTGCTTGAACAGCGCCTTGTTGTAGAACACCACCCAGGAGGAGAGGTGCAGCGGCACGCCGTAGATCTTGCCGTCCACGGTGTAGAGCTCGGCGCTGGCCGGATCCATCTGGCCGGCGCTCACCGCCTCCTTCCAGACGTCGTCGAGCGGCTGCAATGCGTCGGCGTCGACCAGGTCCTTGAGCTTGGTGCCGTTCCACCAGGTGAAGATTTCGGGCGCGTTGCCGGACTGCACGCCGGTGGCGATGAAGGCCTGGTACTGGTCCGTGGCATAGGGCGTCGGCACGAAGGGATGGCCCTTGCTCTCGGCATAGGTCGCCATGCGCTTCATGCTCTCCTGCCAGAAATACTTGTCGTGGTAGAGCTTCAGGGGCTCGGCAAAGGCCATTGTGCTCGCCCCGATGGCGATTGCGGCCAGTACGGTCCTCATCCAGCGCGCCGTCATCTTGGTCCTCCTTGGGGGTTCGGCTTGTTGTTCAGGGCCTCGGCAGGGCGAGCTCGCTCGCCTCGTCGAAGAGGTGCAGGCGGTCGAGGTCGACGGCGAACTCGAGCACGTCGCCGACCCTCACGGGCTTGGGGCGGTACATGCGGCTCGTCACCTCCCCGCCGCCGAAGGGAGCGATCAGCAGGGTCTCGTTGCCGAGCGGCTCGCTCAGCAGCACCGGCGCGGTGAAGGCGAAGCCGCGCTGCGGCGGCAGGCCGTGGCCGCGCGGCACGACGTCCTCCGGCCGGATGCCGACGCGCACGCGCCGTCCCGGCTCGGGGGCGGCGGCGGCATCGCCCATCGGCAGGGTCTCGCCGCCGTCGAGGCGGATCGCCGTGCCCCCGCCCGGCCCCGCCTCAGCGACGCCGGCGAAGAAGCGCATGGCCGGCGCGCCGATGAAGCCGGCGACGAAGCCGTTGGCCGGCCGCTCGAACAGGTCGAGCGGCGTTCCCGCCTGCTCGATCACGCCCTTGCGCATCAGCACGATGCGGTCGGCCATGGTCATGGCCTCGACCTGGTCGTGCGTGACGAACACGATGGTCGCGCCGAGGCGCTGGTGCAGCTTCTTCAGCTCGATGCGCATGGCGTTGCGCAGCTGCGCGTCGAGATTGGAGAGGGGCTCGTCGAACAGGAAGGCGTCGGGCTTGCGCACCAGGGCGCGGCCGATGGCGACGCGCTGGCGCTGGCCGCCCGAGAGCTGGGCCGGCCGCCGGTCGAGATAGGGCTCGATCTCCAGGAGGCGGGCCGCCTCGAGCGCCTGGCGCGCGCGCTCCGCCGTGCCCACGCCGGCAACCCTCAGCCCGAAGGTCAGGTTCTCCCGCACCGTCATGTGGGGATAGAGGGCGTAGCTCTGGAACACCATGGCGACGCCGCGCTCGCGCGGCGGCAGGTCGGTCACGTCGCGCCCGCCGATCATCAGTCGTCCGGCGGTCGGGGTCTCCAGCCCGGCGATCATCCGGAGCGTCGTCGACTTGCCGCAGCCGGACGGGCCGACCAGGGCGACGAAGGAGCCATCCTCGATGTCGAGGTCGAGGGCTGGGATGGCGTGGAAATCGCCGAACCACTTGTCGAGGGCCCTGATCGAAACGGACGCCATGCGGTCACTCGGGTGATAGATCGTTATATCACCATAAGTGCAGCAAGGCGCGGCCGCAAGCCGCTCCGCGGAATCGGGCGCGCGCCAGATCCGGCTTGAACACCCCGCCCCGAGGACGGCATATGCGCCGGGATCGTTCGGTGGGAGGCGGGCCGTGGACCTCAGGTTCGGCGTCAAGATCTACGACAACGACTGGTTCCTGCGTCACCGCATGAGCCCGGCCGAGGCCGCCGACCTCCTGGCGGCCTGGGGCGTCACCTATGTCATCGCCCAAAGCCGCTTCCTGCCGATGTCGAATTCGGCGGTGGCGAGCGCGGTCGCCGACGCCGACCGCGGGGCCTATGGCGGCCTCGACGACGTCGCCTTCCGTGCGCTCCTGCGCGAGCGCGGCATCGCCTATCTCGCCTGCCTCAACATCTGCTTCGATCCCGCCTTCTCCGCCGCCCATCCCGGGCTCGCCGCCATCGACCAGCGGGGCCGGCCGGCCGAGCAGGTAGATTGGTATATCGGCCTGCCGCCCGACCGCGAGGAGAACCTCGACCACAAGATCGGCCTGCTCCGCCGGGGCGTCGCCGAGCTGAAACCGGATGCCGTGCATCTCGGCTTCATCCGCTGGCCCGGCTTCTGGGAGACCTGGCTGCCCGGCGATGCCCGCGCCGACAAGCCGGACTATTGCTTCTCCCGCCGCACGGTGGAGGCCTTCGGCCGCGACCTCGGCCTCGACCTGCCGGCCGGCGACCCCGTCGCGGCGGCCGGGGTGATCGGGGCGCAGCACCGGCAGGCCTGGACGCGGTGGAAATGCGGCCGCACGGTCGCGGCGATCGCGCGCATCCGCCGGGAGCTCGCCGCCGTGCGGGACGGCCTGCATTATTCGATCAACACCCTGCCGTTCTTTCGCGCCGACTTCGACAATGCGGTGGAGGAGGTGTTCGGCCAGGACATCGCGGCGCTCGCCGAGGTGGTCGATGTCTTCGAGGTCATGGCCTATCACCAGATCCTCGCCCGGCCGCCGGCCTGGCCCGCCGCGGTCGCCGCCGACATCAAGGCGCGCAGCGGCCGCCGCGCCATCTGCACCCTGCAGGGGCGGGCCCTCTATCTCGACGGCATGCATGCCGGCAACGGCCGCGAGAGCGAGCTGACGGCCGCAGCCTTCGGGCAGGCCCTGGACGCGCTGGAGCCGACGGCGGTCGACGGCGTCTGCGTCTTCACCTTCACCGATCTTCTCGACCGCGCCGGCAGCGCCGACGGCGCGGCGATGCTGGCAAGGCTCGCCGCGTTCCGGTGCTGATCAGGCCATGCCCGGCAGGTTCTCTGAACCTGTTTGCGCATCGGAAGCCACCCGGCTGATGGCGGCGAGCAGGCTGGCGCGGTTGAGCTCGTTCGGGCGATAGGATCCGCCCAGCGCGCCGGCGGTCATGACGACGACCCGGTGGCTGAGCTCGAGCAATTCGTCGAGGTCGTCGGAGATGACCAGGATGCCGGCGCCCTCGCGGGCGGCGAGGCGGATCTGGTTGTGCAGCTCGGCCTTGGCGCCGATGTCGACGCCGGCCGTCGGCTGGTCGAGGATCATCACCTTCGGCCGCGAGGCGACCGCCCGCGCCACCAGCACCTTCTGGGCGTTGCCGCCGCTGAGCTTGCCGACGATCTTCCGGCGGTCCGGCGGGCGGATGGCGAAGCGGCGGATCATGTCGAGGGCCAGGCGCGGCCGGCTGCCGGGGCGGACGAAGCCGGCGGTGGAGAGCAGCTTGGCCAGCGAGCTCGCCACCACGTTGGCCTCGACCGAGGCGGTCAGCGCCAGGCCGGCGGCCTTGCGGTCCTCCGGGACCAGCACCAGGCCGTGGCGGGTGGCGCGCTCGGGCGTGCGCCGGCCGAGCGCCCGCCCGTCGACCATGACGCTGCCGGTGCCGGCGACGTCGCCGATCAGCGCCCGGGCAAAGCGCGTGCGGCCCGAGCCGACCAGGCCGGCCAGCCCGACGATCTCGCCGCGGCGGATGGCGAGGTCGGCCGGCGGCCGGCCGGCGACGCCGAGGCCGCGGACCTCGAGCGCCATCCCGTCCGTCGCCGCCGCCTCGCCGGGGGCAGCGGAGGACGCGGGCGCGGCGATCTCGTGGCCGACCAGCAGCTGCGCCAGGCTGTCGACCGTGTAGGCCGAGCCCGCCCCGGTCTCCACCACGGAGCCGTCCCGCATGATGGTGATGCGGTCGGCCAGCCGGCAGACCTCGTCGAGGAAATGGCTGATATAGACGATGCCGACCTGCCGCTCCCGCGCCATGCGGCGCATCGTGGCGAACAGCAGCTCGCGCTCGGCTGGGGCGAGGCGCGCCGTCGGCTCGTCCATCACCAGGATGCGCACGTCCTGCGAGCAGGCCCGCACGATCTCGGTCAATTGCTGGGCGCCGACGCCGAGGCGCCGCACCGGCACGTCCATCGGCAGCGCGATGCCGAGGCGCTCGGCCTCCTGCCGCGAGCGCTCGCGCAGCCGGGCGTGGGCGACGGTGCCGGAGAAGTGCCCGCGCGGCTCGCGGCCGAGGGCGATGTTCTCGGCCACCGTCATGTCGGGCACCAGGGAGAAGTCCTGATAGATGATGGCGATGCCGCGCGCGAGCGCCTCGCGTGGGGCTGCGAGCCGGATGGCCTCGCCGGCCAGCCGGATCTCGCCTTCATAGTCGGGATAGTTGCCGCCCAGCACCTTCATCAGCGTGCTCTTGCCGGCCCCGTTATGGCCGACGAGAGCGTGGATCTCGCCCGCCTGCAGCGAGAAGTCGACGCCTCGGAGCACCGGAACGCCGGCGAAGCCCTTTCGGATGTCCCGCATCTCCAGAAGCGTCGACATCCCGTCTCAGCCGCCCCAGGCCGCCGGATAGTGCTCGACGTTCTCCTTGGTGATCGTCGGCAGGTCGAGATAATGGTTCGGCGCGGGAATGTCGCCGCCCTTGCCGGCGAACCACAGCACCGCATCCTCGATCGCCACCTTGCCCTGGGGCGCGGGATCCTGGTTCACGGTGCCGTAGACCGTGCCCTTGATGACGGCATTGCGCACGTCCAGGGGATAGTCGCCAAGGATGAACTTGACGTCGGTGCGCCCGCTGGTGGTGGCGAAATTGGCGCCGTTCACCCCTTCCGGGCCCTGGTCGACGATGGCGTCGATCGTCCCCTGCGGATATTTGCTGAGATAGTCCTGCGTGATGGCGAGCGCCTTGGAATTGTCCCAGTCGGCCGCCTGCTTCTCCAGGATGGTGATGCCGGGATGCTTCTTCAGCGTGTCGAGCAGGCCGGCCTCGCGGTCGAGCTGGGCGGAGGTGCCGAGCTTGCCGAGGATATAGGCGATCTTGCCGGTCTCGCCCACGGCCCTGGCCACGAGCTCGCCCTGACGCTGGCCGAAGACGAAGTCGTCGACGCCGACATAGGTGATCACCTCAGCGCCGGTGCTGACGTCGGCCTTGGTGTTGACCGCCATCACCGGGATATTGGCCGCGCTCGCCTGGCGGATCACCGGCACGATGCCCTTGGGATCGCTCGGCGCGATCAGGATCATGTCGACCTGCTGGGCGATGAACTGCTGCACGATGGCGATCTGGGCGGAGAGGTCGCCGTTGCCGCTCTGGAGGTCGAGCGCGATGCCGTTCTTCTCCGCCGTCTCCTTGGCCGTCCTGATCAGGTTGGAATAGAACGGCACCGACGTGTTCCAGATCATGAAGCCGATCCGCTTGCCCTGCTGGGCCTGCGTCAGGCCCGTCCCGGCCAGCAGGGCGATGCCGGCGGCTCCGGCGAGCACCGAACGGCGTGTCAGCTCGGTCATGGTGGTTCCTCCCTTTGTTCAGCGCAGCTCGCGCCGTTTGCGTTGATAGCTGTCGAGTCCCACGGCCACGAGGATGACCGCGCCGGTCACGGCGGGTTGCCAGAAGGGCGACACGCCGATGAGGTTGAGGGCGTTGGCGATGATGCCGAGCAGCAGCGTGCCGAGCACCGCGCTCCAGACCTGGCCGACGCCGCCGCTGAGCGGCACGCCGCCGACCACCACCGCGGCGATGGCGGTGAGCGGCCAGTCGGTGGCGCTGGCGGGCTGGCCGATATTGGTCTGGCCGAGCAGCACCACGCCGGCGATGGCCGCGCAGAGCCCGCCGAGGGCATAGGTGGTCAGGATGACGCGGTCGACATTGATGCCGGCGAGGCGGGCGGCAGTCTTGTTGCCGCCGACGATGTAGATGTAGTGGCCGAGCGTGGTGAAGCGCAGGATCGCCCAGGTGACGAGCGCCACCACGGCGAAGATCAGGGTGGGGACCGGGATCGGCCCGATGCGCCCGAGCCCGAGCCAGGTGAAGGATTCCGGCACGCCGTAGACCGGCTGCGCCGAGGTGCCGACGAACAGGAAGCCGGTGACCAGCACCTGCGTCGCCAGGGTGGTGACGAAGGGGTTGATGCCGACCTTGGCGATGAAGAAGCCGTTGGCGGAGCCGACCGCCAGGCCGAGGAGCAGCGCGGCGGCGATGCCGAGCGGCATCGAGACCTCGACGATCAGCGCCGCGGCCACCACCGAGGACATGGCGCCGACCGCGCCGACCGAGAGATCGAAGCCGCCGGTGACGATCATCAGGAGCATGCCGCAGGCGACGATGCCGATGATCGAATTGCGCTGCAGCACATTGCCGAGATTGGCCCATGTGGCGAAGTGCGGCACGGTCAGGCTGAAGCCGATCAGCAGGGCCACGAAGATGATCGGCAGCGCATAGCCCGACAGGAAGGCCCAGCCCCGGGCGGCCTTCTCCTGGCGGGCCGGATCCGCGGCGCCGTCGACCGATGTCATGATGACCGTCCTTTCCTCTGAAGCCCGGCGGCCGCTGCCGGCAGCGCCTCGGCCGCCCGTGCCCGCTCGCCGGCTCGCGTTCGCTCGCTGGCTCGCGTTCGCTCGCCGGCATAGAGCAGCGTGCCGATCAGCTCGGCTTGCTCGCCCAGGGCTGCCGGCACGACCCGCACGTTCTCGGTCGCCCGCGCGATGGAGAAGCGCCGCATCGTGTCGCGCAGGGGCGCGAGCAGCACTTCGCCCGCTCGCATCAGCTCGCCGCCGACGATGACGAGCTCCGGGTTGAAATAGCTGCAGAGATGGCCGACCGAGCGGCCGACCAGCGCGCCGGCATCGGCGACGATGCGGCCGGCGCCGATGTCGCCGGCCACGGCCCGGCGCAGCATCTCGTCGGAGGAGATGTTGCCGTGCGAGACGCTGAGCCCCCGGGCGAGCGCATGCACCGAGACCACGGCCTCCAGGCAGCCGCGGCTGCCGCAGCGGCACACCGCGCCGTGCTCGTCGACGACGACGTGGCCGAGCTCGCCGGCAATGCCGCCGGCGCCGCGGAAGACCTGGCCGTCGATGAGGATGCCGAGGCCGACGCCGACCGAGAGCAGCACATAGAGCGCCACCCGCGTCTCGCGCGCCGCGCCGTAGACGCTCTCGGCCAGCGCGCCGAGATTGGCGTCGTTGTCCATGTAGACGGGCAGGCCGAGGCGCTGCGCCAGGCCGCCCGGCACGTCGGTGCCGACCCAGCGTGCCAGGATCGAGCCGGCATGGAGCTGGCCCGTCGCCGCGTCGACCGGGCCGGGCACGCCGATGCCGACCGCCTTGATCTCCTGGCGCCCGACCCCGGCCCGGGCGATGATGGTCTCGACCTCGGCCGCCGCGAGATCCAGCGCCTCGCTGGCGGGAATGTCGATGTCGAAGTCGCAGGAGACCTGCTCCAGGATGCGGTAATTCGCGTCCGAGATCGCCGCCTTGATGAACAGGCGGCCGAAATCGATGCCGATGAAATAGCCCTCCGGCGCCGCCAGCGCGATGCGCGTGCCGGGCCGCCCCGCCGCCCGGGCCGCCGGACCTTCGCCGTCGCTCTCGGTCACCAGCCGCTCGGCGATCAGGGCGGCGATCACCGCCGAGATGGTCGAGCGGGAGACATCGAAACGGCGCGCCAGCTCGGCCCGCGACTGCGCGCCGTTCGCCCGCAGCACCTCCAGCACTCCCGTGCGCAATCGTGCCTGTGACGGCGTCATCGCTGCGGCGTCCTCCCCTGGTCGCGCCTTTGACACACCCGTCCATATATGTCAAATCCGCACAATATTTTGAAATAATTGGTCCAATATTGGACTAATTTGGGGGGTCGCGATGGCGTCGAGGCTGAAGGCGGGGCTGGTCCTGGCGGGGCCGGCGCTGGAGGCGATCCCGGAGGGCGCGGTCCTGGTCGAGGCCGGCCGCATCGTCGCGGTCGGCGAGGACGCCGCCGTGCCGCGGCCGGAGGGATGCGAGGCGCTCGACCTCGGCAACGCCACGCTGATGCCGGGCATGATCGACGCCCATCTGCACACGTTCGGCGTCGACAGCACGCGGCTCCACCTCATCGCCACCGAGCGCGAGCCCTATCGCGCCGCCCGTGCCCTGGCCGAGCTCGGCCGCCTGCTCCAGGCCGGGTTCACCGCGGCCCGCTGCCTCGGCTCGAGCGTCGGGCCGGACGTCCGGCGCGCCATCGACGACGGCCTCGCCGAGGGGCCGCGCCTCAAGGTCGCCGGCGGCTTCATCTCCTCCACCGGCGGCACCTGGGACGGCCCGTCCGTTTCCCTGTCGGCCGCGCGGCTGAGCGGCGAGGTGGCCGACGGGATCGACGGCCTCGTGCAGGCCGTGCGCCAGCGCGTGCGCCAGGGCGTCGACGTGATCAAGCTCGGCCTCTCCAAGGGCGGCGTCGCCGACCGCTACCACGCCTGGGGCGACGATCCCCTGCGCCAGGTCGCGGCCTATGGCCCGGCCGAGGTCGTCGCCGCGGTCGAGGAGGCCCGCCGCAACCGTCTGCCGGTCAGCGCCCACGCCATCGGCGAGGAGGCGGTGACGCTGGCGCTGGACGGCGGCGTCGACACCATCGAGCACGGCTACGGCATCTCGGAGGCGACGCGGGCGCGCCTGGCGGCCGAGGGCAGGATCGTCGTCTCCACCATCTCGCAGCTGCATTTCCACCGGGCCGCCTACGAGGCCCATGGCTATCCCCAGTGGGAACGCGAGGTCTATGAACGCCACTGGGCCGTCATGCGGCGCGATTTCGAGCGCGGCCTCGCCGCCGGCGTGCGCTACGCGCTCGGCACCGACCTGATCGGCGGCCCGACCCATCCGCTGCACGAGGCGGCGAGCGAGTTCCGCCTCGCCGTCGACTGGGGCATGAGCCCGCACGAGGCCCTGCGGGCCGGCACCATCGTCGCGGCCGAGGCGGTCGGCATCGCCGCCGACACCGGCAGCCTCGAGCCCGGCAAGGCCGCCGACATCGTCGCGGTGGCCGGCAACCCGCTCACGGATATCGGGACGCTGCGCGCGCCACGCCTCGTCATGAAGCAAGGTCGCGTCGTGCGCTCGCAGGCGCCGGCCTGAGCGGCGGCGCCTTGCGGCCGGGGGCTCGGCGGCTGTCGAGGAAGCCGGTATCCGGGCGGGCCGGATATTCATTCTGAACAATTTTGGCGTTGTTCCGGACCGGACCTCCAGTAGGTTCGCGTGGCCAGCGGCTCGCAAGAAGCTGCGAAGAGGAGACGCCAGCGGCAAGATTTCAGCCCGCCGTCGGCTTCCCCTGCCAGATTGGTCAGAGGAACCATCATGAAAAGACTTCTCGGCGCCCTTGCCGGCGCAACGATGCTGTGCGGCCTGTACGCCCCATCCCTCGCCGAGGAATATAAGGGCGCGCCCCGAACCTTTCTTTTCAATCCTTCGGCCGAAGTCTGCTTCAAGGACACGTCGAAGTACAAGAAGGACGGTCCCTATACGATCGGCTTCGCCAATGCCGGGCTCGGCGACAGCTGGCGGGTGGTCGCGCTCGATTCCATGAAGAAGGCGGCGGGCGAGCACAAGGACAAGATCCAGCACCTGCTGATCACCGATGCCGGCCACGACGACGCCAAGCAGATCGCCGACATCCAGGATCTCGTCTCGCGCGGCGTCGACCTGCTGATCGTCTCCGCCAACACCGAGAAGGCGCTCGATCCGGCGGTGTCGCGGGTGATGAAGCAGGGCATCCCGGTCGTGATGGTCGACCGGCGCACGTCCTCCGACAATTTCGTCACCTTCGTCACCGCCAGCGACCAGCTCGAAGGGCGGCTCTGGGCGCAGTGGCTCGTCGAGAAGCTGCACGGCAAGGGCAACGTCATCATCCTCGGCGGCCAGGCCGGATCGAGCCCCAACGAGGCGCGGGTGCGCGCCGCCATGCAGGTGCTCGACCAGTACCCCGACATCAAGATCCTCGACACCGTCTACTCCGATTGGAGCCCGGTGAAGGGCAAGCAGGTGATGCAGGCCGTCATCGCCAAATACGGCAAGAAGATCGACGCGGTGCTGTCGACCCACGGGCTGCAGACGCCGGGCTCGATCGAGGCCTTCGTCGAGGCCGGCTACAAGGCCGGCGAGATCCCGCCCCACACCACGGCCGACGTCAACGGCGCGCTGCAGATGGCGATCAAGTACAAGGTGCCGGTGCTCGAGGTCGGCTATCCCCCGGCCATGTACGGCCTGGCGATCGAGACGGCGCTCAAGGTCCTGGCCGGCACCAAGGTCGCCTGCACGACGCAGATCAACGCCCAGATCGGCCTCAGCCGCGGCGACGAGACCCCGTCCCTGCCGCATCCCGATCTCTATATCGACCAGATGGTCGTCCCCGACGGGCCGCCGGACATGCTCATCACCGGCGGCATGGGGCCGGGCTACGACCCGAAGACCTACAAGGCCGACTACAACCAGTAGTGTCCACGGTCCGGTCGGTCCCTCCCGCCGACCGGGCAACTCCGGCGTCGCGGGGCTGCCACGCCCCGCCGCCGCTCTCCCCATCGAGCCTCGCCGCCATGCTGACCCTGACCGACATCACCAAGGCCTTTCCGGGCGTGACGGCGCTGCAGGGTGTCAGCCTCGAGGTGAAGGCCGGCGAGATTCACGCCCTGGCGGGGGAGAACGGCGCCGGCAAGTCGACGCTGATCCGGGTCATCGCCGGCGTGTTCGCGCCGACCGCCGGCGCGCTCGCGCTGGAGGGCCGGCCCGTCGCCTGGGCCTCGCCGCGCGAGGCGGCGGCTGCCGGCATCCACGTCATCTACCAGGAGTTCAATCTCTTCCCGCATCTGTCGGCGGCCGAGAACATCTTTCTCGGCCATGAGCGGCGCAATCGGCTCGGCCTGGTCGACCATCGCCGCACGCGGCGCGAGGCGGCCGACATCCTCAAGCGGCTCGGCGTCGCCATCGATCCCGATGCGCTGGTGGCGGAGCTCTCGGTCGCCGACCAGCAGATGGTCGAGATCGCCCGCGCCCTCGTGCACGACGTCAAGCTGCTGATCCTCGACGAGCCCACCGCCGTCATCTCCGGCCGCGAGGTCGACCTCCTGTTCGAGCGGCTGCACGCCCTCAAGGCCAGCGGCGTCGCCATCATCTACGTCTCGCATCGCCTGGAGGAGATCTTCGCCCATTGCGACCGCGTCTCCGTGCTGAAGGACGGCCGCCATGTGGCGACCCGGACCGTGGCCGAGCTCGACCGAGACGGGCTCGTCTCCCTGATGGTCGGCCGCGACATGCGCGAGCTCTTCCCGCCGCGGCGGACGGCGCGGGCGGATGCGCCGGTCGTCCTCACCGCCCGCGGCATCACCGTGCCGGGCCGCGTGCGCGGGGCCGGCCTGGAGCTGAAGGCCGGCACGATCACGGGCCTGGCGGGCATGGTCGGCTCCGGGCGCACCGAGCTGGCGCTGGCGCTCTTCGGCGCCCTGCCGATGGGCGGGGGCACGGTCCTGCTCGACGGCGAGAGCTTCGCCAGCCTGACGCCGGCCCGCGCCATAAGGCTCGGCATCGGCCTGGTCACCGAGGACCGCAAGAGCCAGGGCCTCGCCATGCTGCTCGACGTGGCCGCCAACGTCTCGGCCTCCACCCTCGACCAGCTGTCGAGCCGGGGCCTGCTCGACCGCGCCCGCGAGACCGGCATCGCCGAGGAGGCGATCCGCGCCTACCAGATCGCCTGCCGCGGCCCGTCGCAGCCGGTGGCGCTGATGTCGGGCGGCAACCAGCAGAAGGTGATCGTGGCGCGCTGGGCGCGCACCGCCCGCCGGGTGCTGATCCTCGACGAGCCGACCCGTGGCGTCGACGTCGGCGCCAAGATGGAGATCTACCGCATCATGCAGGCCCTGGCCGACCGCGGGCTGGCGATCCTGATGATCTCCTCGGAGCTGCCGGAGATCGTCGGCATGTCGGACCGCGTCGTCGTCATGCGCGAGGGCGAGATCAGCGGCGTGCTCGAGCGCGACGAGATCGACGAGGCCGCGATCGTCATGCTCGCGACCCATCGCAAGGCGGCGTGAGGTGACCCGGCCATGAGCGATGTCATGCCTTCCCCGGGCGGGTCTCTGCGGTGGCGCCGCCGCGCGGCCAGCAATGCCGGGCTGCTGATCGTGCTCGCCCTGCTCGTCGTGATGCTGCTGATCGGCGCGGTCGTCAGCGACCGGTTCCGCACCTTCGGCAATGTCGCCAACGTGCTCGAGCAGTCCACCGGCCTGGCGCTGGTCAGCCTCGGCCAGACCCTCGCCATCCTGACCGGCGGCATCGACCTCGCCATCGGCTCGCTGATCAGCCTGATCATCTGCCTCACAGCCGGGCTGCTCGACGGCGATGCCACCTATCTCTATCCCGTCATCGCCGGGATGCTGGCGCTCGGCGCGGCCATCGGCCTGGTCAACGGGCTCGGCGTGGTGCTGCTGCGCATCCACCCGCTGATCGTCACGCTCGGCATGGGCGCCATCCTGCAGGGCGTCACGCTGCTCTATGCGCAGGGGCCGGTCGGCTCCGTGCCGGACGGGTTCGACTCCATCGCCTACGGCACCTTCGGGCCGCTGCCGGCGGCGGCCACCGTCACGCTGGCGCTCTACATCGCCGTCGCGTTCTTCCTGCGCTCGACGCGCTTCGGCCGCTACATCTATGCCGTCGGCGACGATGCCGACGCCGCCAAGCTGATCGGCCTGCCCAGGACCCAGGTCATCCTGTTCGTCTATGCCTTCTCCGGTTTCTTCGCCGCGGTGACCGCCATCTATCTCGTGGCCCGCTTCGGCTCGGGCCAGCCCTATGCCGGCGCCAACTACACGCTCGCCTCGATCACGCCCGTCGTGGTCGGCGGCACCATGCTGAGCGGCGGCCGGGGCGGGGTCATGGGCACGCTCTTCGGCGCCTACCTGGTGTCGCTGCTCAACAACCTTCTGAACTTCCTCGACGTCTCCACCTACGTGCAGCTGATGGTCCAGGGGCTGATCATCATCCTCGCCGTGTCGGTCTATGTCGAAAAGCGCCGGAGCCTGGCATGACCGCCGCCATCCCCAGCAAAGTGTCGGCGCCCAGGCCACGAAGCGAAACCCTGGCCCGTTTCCTCGCGCGCCACGGCATCTACCTCTTCCTGGTCGCGCTGTTCGTGGTGTGCGGCGCGCTGGCGCCGAGCTTCCTGTCGCCGGAGAACCTCGGCAACCTCATGGCGCAATGGGCGCCGCTCGCCATCGTCGTCATCGGCCAGACCTTCGTGATCCTGGTGCGCGGCCTCGACCTGTCGGTCGCCTCGATCATGGCCACCGCGGCGGTCGCGGCCACCAGCTTCTCCGGCCGCGACGCCGACGCCCTGCCGGTGCTGCTCGTCGGCCTGGCGATCGGGCTGGCGACCGGCCTCCTCAACGGCCTGCTCGTCACCAAGCGGCAGGTCTCGCCGTTCCTGGCCACCCTCGCCACCATGATCGTGCTGCAGGGCGTGCGCTTCGCCTGGACGCACGGCGCCCCGTCGGGCTCGGTGCCGCCGATCTTCCGCACCCTCGGCGCCGGGACGATCGGCGGCATCCCCTACGGCCTCTTCGTCCTCGCCGTCGTCGCCGCGATCTTCCTGGTCCTGCTGCACAGGACCGCCTTCGGCCGCAAGGTCTACATCACCGGCGGCAGCCCGGTGACGGCGCGGCTCGTCGGCATCGACGCGGATCGGGTGACGATCATCTGCTACGTCATCTCAGGGATGCTCGCCGCCCTGGCCGGCCTGATCCTGTCGGGCTTCGTCGGTGTGGTCGACAACTGGGTGGGCAAGGGCTTCGAGCTCAACTCGATCGTGGCGGCCGTCATCGGCGGGGTCGCGCTGTCCGGCGGCCGCGGCACGCTGCCGGGCGCGCTCGCCGGCGCCGCCATCCTGGTCGCCGTCTTCAATGCCGTGCTGCTCTTCGGGCTGCCCGTGCAGTTCCAGATCATCATCCAGGGGCTGGTGATCATCGTCGCGACGGCTTTCTACGCCCGGCAGAGCGCCTGAGGCGACATCGGCAATCCGAGCATTCAAGGAGTATCGGCATGAGCAGCGATCTCGACGGCAGGTCGATCATCGTCACCGGCGCGGGGCGCGGCATCGGCGCCGCCATCGCGGCCGACCTCGCGGCCAAGGGTGCCCGGGTCGCCGTCGCCGACCTCGATCGTGCCACTGCCGAAGCCGTGGCGGCCCATATCCGCCGGCAGAGCGGCGAGGCGAAGGCCTTCGAGGTCGACGTCGCGCAGCGGGAGAGCGTCCGCGGGCTCGTCGCCGGCGTCGCCGAAGCGTTCGGGCGGCTCGACGTGATGTTCAACAATGCCGGCATCAGCAAGACGCTGAACTTCATGGACACGACCGAGGCGGATTTCGAGCGCATCATGCGGGTGAACGGCCTCGGCGTGATGATCGGCACCCAGGAGGCCGCCCGCCAGATGATCGCCCAGGGCGGCGGCGGCAAGATCGTCAACACCGCCTCGATCGCCGGCAAGCAGGGCTATCCCCTGTTTGCCGCCTATTGCGCCAGCAAGTTCGCGGTCGTGGCGCTGACGCAGGCCGCGGCCCGGGCGCTGGCCGAGCACAGGATCACGGTGAACTGCTTTGCTCCCGGCGTGGTGAAGACGGAGCTCTGGCAGCAGCTCGACAGCGAGTTCATGGACCTCGGCCTGACCAAGGAGGCGGGCCAGGCCATCAACGAGTTCTCCGCCTCGATCCTCATCGGCCGCCCCTCGCTGCCGGCTGACATCGTCGGGACCACCGCGTTCCTGGCGTCGAAGGCGTCGGACTACGTCACCGGCCAGACCATCATGATCGATGGCGGCATGGTCCTGACTTGAGCGCAGGCGCGACAACGAAGAGGGGAGGGGCCGGGATGGCACGTCTTAGGGATAAGGTTTCGATCGTCACGGGTGGTGGCACGGGGATCGGGGAGGCGACCTGCCATCGCTTCGCCGAGGAAGGCGCGAAGGTCGCGATCTTCGACTTCAACGCCGAGGCTGGGGAGGCCACCGCGGCCGCCCTGAAAGGCCGGGGCTTCGACGCGCTGTTCGTGAAGGCGGACGTGTCGCGGGAGGCCGATGTCGAGGCCGCCGTCGCCGCCGTGCTGGCGCGCTGGGGCACCATCGACATCCTGGTCAACAATGCCGCTATCCCCGGCGTCAACAAGTTCGCCCATGAGGTTGCGGTGGCGGAATGGGACCTGGTCTTCGCCATCAACGTGCGCGGGCCGTTCCTGTGCACCAAGCACGTGGTGCCGACGATGATGCAGGCCGGGCGCGGCGCCATCGTCAACTTCTCCTCGATCTACGGCCTGATCGGCAATGACGACCTGCCGCCCTACCACGCCGCCAAGGGCGCGGTGCTGATGATGACCAAGACCGACGCCATGTGCTACGCGCGCCACGGCATCCGCGTGAACGCCGTCCATCCCGGCTCGACCAAGACGCCGCTGTTCCTGAAGGCAGGCGAGACATATCCGGGCGGCCTCGACGTCTATCTCGACATGATGAAGCAGAAGCACCCGCTCACCCTCGGCGAGCCCATCGACGTCGCCAATTGCGTGCTGTTCCTCGCGTCCGACGAGGCCCGCTTCGTCACCGGCGCCAGCCTGGTGTGCGACGGCGGATACACCGCGCAGTGAGGAGCGTGTCATGACCGCAGCACAGCTGTTCCGCCTCGACAACCGCGTCGCGCTGGTCACGGGGGCGGCGCGCGGCATCGGGCAATGCATCGCGCAGACGCTGGGCGAGCTCGGCGCGACCGTGGTCCTCGCCGACCGGCTCGACCTCGTGCACGAGACCGCCGCAGCGCTGGCCCGCGAGGGCGCCAGGACCGATGCCGTCGTGCTCGACGTCACCGATCGCGCCGCCGTCGACGCGGCCATCGACGGCGTTGTCGCCCGCCATGGCCGGATCGACGCGCTCGTCGCCAATGCGGGCTGGTCCTACGAGGAGGACGGCCTGAGCCACAGCGACGAGAACTGGCAGCAGGCGCTGAACATCAACCTCACCGGCGTCTTCCATGCCGTGCGCCGCGCCGGCCGGCACATGGTGGCGCAGCGCTCCGGCGCGGTGGTGGCGCTTTCGTCGATCGCGGGTGTGAAATATGTCCGGCCCGAACGCCATGTCGGCTACGACGTGGCCAAGGCCGGCGTCGCGCATCTGTGCCGGGTGCTCGGCTGCGAATGGGCGCCCATGGGCGTGCGCGTCAACGCGGTCGGTCCCGGCTACACCGACACCGAGATGCTCGCCGAAGTCGGCCGGACCCGGCCGGAGGTCATGCGGCGCTGGCTCGACGATATCCCGATGAGGCGCCTGCTGCGCCGCGAGGAGATCGCGGCTTCGATCGCCTTTCTCCTCAGCGACGCGGCCAGCGGCATCACCGGCCAGCTCGTGATGGTCGATGCCGGCTACAGCGCGGCTTGAATGCGAAGGACGTGATGATGATCAATCTGGCAATGGTCGGCCTCGGCTGGTGGGGCCGCAAGATGGTCGATGTGGTGCAGGGCCACAGCGACGTGGTGAGGATCGCCCGCGTGGTCGAGCCCAACACCAATGCGGCCCGGCCCTTTGCCGGGGAACGCGATCTGCCCCTGTCGGCCAGCCTCGAGGAGGCGCTCCACGACCCCGACGTCGCGGCCGTCGTGCTGGCGACGCCCCATGCCCTGCACGACGAGCAGATCCGCATGGCGGCAGCGGCGGGCAAGCACGTGTTCTGCGAAAAGCCGCTGGCCCTGACCAGGGCGGGCGCCGAGAGCCTGGTCGGCCTCTGCCGCGAGGCCGGCCTCGTGCTCGGCATGGGCCACGAGCGCCGCTTCGAGCCGCCGATGGCGGCGCTGCTCGCCGACATCGATGCCGGCCGGCTCGGCCGGATCCTGCAGATCGAGGCCAATTTCAGCCATGACAAGTTCCTGAGCCTCAGTCCCGACAATTGGCGGCTCGATCCGGCCCACGCGCCGGCCGGCGGCATGACCGCGACCGGCATCCACCTGACCGACCTCGCCACCCGCATTCTCGGCCCCGCCAGGGCCGTGACGGTGGATTGCGAGCGGCTGGTTTCAGACCTGCCCTCCGGCGACACGATCAGCGCCTTCGTGCAGTTCCACGGCGGCGGCACGGCCTATGTCTCGGCATCGCTGAGCTATCCCTTCATCTCCCGCTTCGCGGTGTATGGTGCGCAAGGCTGGGTCGAGATCCGCGACAGGGCCCATGTCGAGGCGCCCGACGGCTGGGTCGTCACCAAGGGGCTGAAGGGCCGGCCGATCACGGTCGAGGAGGTCGGCAAGGCCGAGCCCGTGCTGTGGAACCTGGAAGCCTTCGGCCGCGCCGTTGCCGGCGAGGCGCCCTATCCCATCACGGGCGAGCAGCTCGTGAACAACATCGCCCTGCTCGAGGCGATCGTCACCGCCTCGAAATCAAAGCAGACCGAACCGGTCGCGTGAACCAAGGAGCCAGTCCCATGAAAGCCCTGGTGTTCGAAAAGCCCGATCAGCCCGTCGTCAGGGACGTCCCGGTGCCTGACATCGACGAGAACGGCGTGCTCCTGAAGATGAAGGCGGTCGGCATCTGCCATTCCGACTATGAGCTGCTGGCCGGCCGCTACATCATCCCGATCTCCTATCCCGTGACGCCTGGGCATGAGTGGTGCGGCGAGGTCGTCGAGGTCGGGCGCAACGTCAAGACCGTCAGGCCGGGCGACCGGGTGGTTGGCGAATGCGTGGTCAAGCTGCCCGACCGCATCCATCATTTCGGCTTCTCCCTCGACGGCGCCGACCGGGAATACCTGACGGCCAAGCCCGAATGGCTGCACAAGCTGCCGGACGGCATCAGCGACAAGCAGGCGGCGCTGATCGAGCCCTTCACCTGCGGCTTCTATGCCGTGAACCGGCTTGGCGGCACCAATGCCAGCGAGACCGTGGTGATCTCGGGCGGCGGCACGATCGGGCTGGTCTCGGCCGCGACCGCCATCGGCATGCGGGCGCGCACCATCGTCATCGATCCGCTGGCCCATCGCCGTGACACCGCGCTGAGGCTCGGCGCCGAGGCGGTGATCGATCCCGTGGCCGAGGACGCGGTCGAGCGGGTCAAGGAATTGACCGGCGGAACCGGTGCGGATCTCGTGGTCGAGGCATCCGGCCATGACGCTTCGCTCGCCAGCGTCTTCGACCTCGCCCGCGAGGACGGCCGCATCGCCATGGTCGGCATCAATATCGGCCGGACCATCGGGGCGCATCTCGGCAACATCCAGATGCGCAACCTCACGGTGCGCGGCTCCATCGGCTCGCCCGGCGTCTGGCCGGCCGCGATCCGCTTCCTCGAGCGCACCGGCCTCGACCTGTCGCCGATCCAGACCCACGACTTCCCGCTCGGCGAGAGCGTGAAAGCCTTCGAGCTCGGCAAACAATCCGACAAATGCATCAAGGTCACGCTGTTCAACGCGTGATATCAGGCAAGGACAGGACCATGGCGACTGAAACCGTCGGCTGGATCGGCGCCGGCAAGATGGGCGGCCCGATGAGCAAGCGGCTCATCGGCGCCGGCTGCCGCGTCATCGTGCTCGAACCGGACGCGGAGAACCGGCGAGGTGCGGTCCAGGCGGGCGCCGAGGCGGCGGCCGACATGGCGGCGCTGGCCCGCGAGGCGGTGGTGATCTTCTCGATGATTCCCAACGACCGGATCCTGACGGGTCTGGTTTGCGGCGAGCCCGGGCTGGCGAGCCTCATGGCGCCCGGCGCTGTCCTGGTCGAGATGAGCACGGTCTCTCCGGCCGCCTCCAAGGCCGCGGCGGAGGCCTTGGCGCGGCGGAACATCGGCTATCTCCGCGCGCCCGTGTCGGGCAGCACGGCGCTGGCGGCCGCCGGCACGCTCTCGGTCATGGCCTCTGGGCCTCGCGCGGTCTACGACCGGGTCGAGCCGCTGCTCGCCGCCTTCTCGGCCAAACGCTTCTATCTCGGCGAGGCCGAGCAAGCCCGCTACCTCAAGCTCGTGGTCAATTCGCTGGTCGGCGCCACGTCGTCGCTGCTGGCCGAGGCCCTGGCCCTTGGCCGCAAGGGCGATCTGTCGCTCGACGACATGCTCGACGTGATCGGCCAGAGCGCCGTCGCCTCGCCCCTCATCGGCTACAAGCGCGACATGGTGGTGAGCGGCAATTACGCGCCGGCCTTCACCGTCGAGCAGATGATCAAGGATTTCGATCTGATCATGGACACGGCGCGTACCGATCACGTACCGATGACGATGGCGGCTCTGGTGCGCCAGCTCTATGAGCAGGCCTATGTCGACGGCGACGGCCAGCGCGACTTCTTCGTCCTGTGCGAGACGGACGCCGCCCGCCGCAGCCCGCAACCGGCCGAATGAGGATGAGGACATGACCCGCAAGAACGCACTCGTGGTCGGCGTCACGGGCATCTCCGGCGCCAATGCGGCGGATCTCCTGGTCGCGGAGGGTTGGACCGTCCACGGGCTGGCGCGGCGCCCGCCGGAGGATCTGCCCGGCGTCAACCCCGTTGCAGCCGACCTGCGCGATGCCGCCGGCACCCGCGCGGCGCTCGCCGGCCTCGACATCAGCCATGTCTTCTTCTGCACCTGGGCCCGGCAGGAGAGCGAGGATGCCAATTGCCGCGTCAACGGCGCCATGCTGCAGACCCTGCTCGACGGGGTGACGGCCCATTCCAGGCTCGACCACGTCGCGCTGGTGACCGGCCTGAAGCACTATCTCGGGCCGTTCGAATCCTACGGCAAGGTCAAGCCCGACACGCCGTTCCGCGAGGACCAGCCACGGCTGCCCTACCAGAACTTCTACTACGTGCAGGAGGACATCCTCTTCGCCGAAGCCGCCCGGCACGGCTTCGGCTGGTCGGTGCACCGCCCCCACACCATGATCGGCTGGGCGATCGGCAACGCCATGAACATGGGCGTCACGCTCGCGGTCTATGCGGCGATCTGCAGGGAGATCGGCCGCCCCTTCCTGTTCCCCGGCACGCCGCAGCAATACGAGGCGGTGACCGACGTCACCGACGCCCGCATCCTGGCGAAGCAGCTCGTCTGGGCCGCGACGACGCCGGCGGCCCGCGACCAGGCCTTCAACATCACCAATGGCGACGTGTTTCGCTGGCGGCGGCTCTGGGCCGCCCTGGCGGCCGATCTCGGCGTCGAGGTCGCGCCCTATCCCGGCCACCCCACGCCGCTGGAGCAGCAGATGGCCGGCCAGGAGGGCACCTGGGACCGCATCGTCGCCAAGCACGGGCTCGCGCCCCATCCGCTCGGGACGCTGGCCTCCTGGTGGCACACCGACGCCGATCTCGGCCGCGAGCTCGAAACCTTCACCGACATGACCAGGAGCCGCGCGCTCGGCTTCATGGATCTTCAGATCACCGAGCGCTCCTTCACCGACCTGTTCCAGCGCCTGCGCGCCGAGCGGATCATTCCGCCGCGCGGCTGACCGGTCGCCGCGTTCAGGGCGGTCCGTGCACCGGCGCGGACGGCGTGAAGCGCACGACGAAGCGGTGGCGGTCGCCGGGATAGATCAGCCGCACGAAGGTGATGAGGTCACCGTTGAGCCAGGTGCGCCGGGCGATGGAAATGCAGGCGGTGCGCTCCACCACCTGCAGCTTCTTGGCCATCATGGCATCGGCGGAGATCGCCCGGATCGAGTGCTCGCCTTCGCTGAAGGACACGTTCTTCAGCAGCCAGCTTCCCGGCGGCTCGTCCTTGAACTGGAGGCGCTCGGCCTGCGGCACCACGTCGAGGTTGATCTGGCGGGTCTCCATGGTGAAGGGCAGGCTGTCGGCATAGTGCATCACCTCCATGAACAAGAGCCGGGTGCCGATGGGCACGCGGACATGCCGGGCGTCGGTCGCCTCCGTCACCTTGCGGATGCTGCGATTGCTGATCTCGAAGCTGTAGGTCCGGTCGATCGCCAGGATCTCGGCGCGGATGTCCTGGATGTGCATCAGGGGCTCTTCCAGGCGCGGCGGCGCCACGTAGGAGCCCAGCTTGCGCTTGCGCGTGATCATGCCGGCCGCCGCCAGGCTCGACAGGGCCTTGTTGACCGTCATCCGCGAGCATTTGTAGATCTCGACCAGCTCGAGCTCCGAGGGGATGCGCGTTCCCGGCCCCCATTCGCCGGTCGCGATCTTGGTCTCGATGCCGCGCTGGATTTCCGCGTAGAGAGGCATGGATTGCCTGGCCGGCTGGGTATCGTCCTCGGACAGGGGCGCCCTCGCTGAAACTTCGTTCTCGCTCACGGACCGGACCCCTCGTCAGGCACAATCATACCAGTCAGGCCCTCATTCCCGAACAGGTGCCGATGAAGTGATCCATCGGCGGTCCGATCATGTCCGGCCCGGCGGCGCAGTGAGGAGCGCTCCGCCCGGGCGGGACGCCGACCGTCAGCTGTCCAGGACGGGAAGAATGCCGGCGCTCACGGCCCGCGCCAGGTGCCCGGTTGAAACCAGGTCGGCAGCCAGGCGCAGGTCCTCGGCCATGTAGCGATCGTCCGCCAGCTCCGGCACGACGCTGCGCACGATTTTGCGGACTGCGTTCAGCTCCGGGCTCGAGGCGAGCGGTCGCCTGAGGTCGATGCCCTGGGCCGCGGTCAAGGTTTCGATGCCGATGATCGAGAACAGGTTCTCGGTCATCGCCAGCAGCCGCCGCGCGCCGTGGCATGCCATGGACACGTGGTCCTCCTGGTTGGCGGAGGTGGGCGTCGAATCGACCGAAGCCGGATGCGACATCTGCTTGTTCTCGGACATCAGGGCCGCGGAAGTGACCTCGGCGATCATGAACCCGGAATTCAGGCCGGGCCTCGGCGTGAGGAAGGCGGGCAGGCCGTAGCTCAGGACCGGATCGACCAGCAGCGCGATGCGCCGCTGCGCGATGGAGCCGATCTCGCAGACCGCGATCGCGATCTGGTCCGCGGCAAAGGCGACGGGCTCGGCGTGGAAGTTTCCGCCGGACACGATCGTGCCATCGGAGAGCACCAGCGGGTTGTCGGTGGCCGCGTTGGCTTCCATCTTGAGGGTCTGGGCCGTCTGGCGCAGGAGGTCGAGGCAGGCGCCGACCACCTGCGGCTGGCAGCGCAGGCAATAGGGGTCCTGCACCCGCTCGTCGCCCAGTTGGTGGCTGGCGCGGATCTCGGATCCCTGCATCAGCAGGCTCAGGGCGGACGCGGCGTCGATCTGGCCGCGATGTCCGCGCAGGCCGTGGATCTCGGGATGGAAGGGCGAGGTCGAGCCCATCGCGGCGTCGGTCGAGAGCGCACCCGAGATCAACGACGACACCAGCGCCCGGTGCGCCCTGAAAAGGCCCGCCAGGGCCAAGGCGGTGGAGGTCTGGGTGCCGTTGATCATGGCCAGCCCCTCCTTGGCCTTCAGGGCGATCGGCGACAGGCCTGCCTTCGCCAGGCCCTGGCGCGCCGGGACGAGATCGCCGTCGACCCTGACCATGCCTTCCCCGATCAGGGCCGCGGTCATGTGCGCCAGCGGCGCCAGGTCGCCGGATGCGCCCACGGATCCCTTTTCCGGGATGATCGGCAGGACGCCGCTTTCGAGCATGGCGGCGAGCGCCTGCACGACCTCGGGCCGCACGCCGGATGCTCCGCGCCCGAGCGAGATCAGCTTCAGCGTCATGATCAGGCGCACGACCGCGTCCGGCAGCGGCGCGCCGACGCCGCAGCAATGGGAGAGGATGAGGTTGCGCTGCAGCCTGTCCACATCTTCCGTGGGGATCCGCACGCTGGCGAGCTTGCCGAAGCCGGTGTTGATGCCGTAGTGGGCCTCGCTGCCCCCGAGAATGTCCGATATCCGCTCGGACGATGCCCGCACGCGCGGCAAGCAGGCGGGATCGAGACGCGGGACGATCCCGGTTTCATAGACCGCCTGGAGCGTGTCGAGCGAGACATCACCGGGAACGAGCACGTTGGCCATGGGTCGAGCCTCTACGGGAGCGCCGCAGCGGGAAGGCCGACGGCCGCGCGTTGATTTGTATATACAATAGCAAATTGCGGGGACGTGTAAAGCGCCGCCGGCGGCCGTGGGGCAGGGCGGCCCGGGATCGCGGGCCGCCTGGAGCGTTTTGCGATTTGCCGGAATCGGCAAGAATCGCAAAGACGCGTCGAAACAATGAGTGAGAGCAAAACGCGTTTACGCACAAACGCGCTTTGCTCTGGCGCCGGGTGCTGATCGCTGATCTCCGATCGGGCCTCCGCTCAGGCCGGATTCGTCAGGTTGAAGCGGCCGGGGAGCTCCTGGCCCCTGACGCTGCGGCCGAAGAACACGCCGATATGCCAGGGGAAATAGTGATAGGACCAGGCGCACAGGCGATTGCCGTACATGACGAAGGTCCGGAGCAGGGCGCGCAGTTCCTCCTTGTCCTCGGTGTCCCGGATCGCGGCGCGCAGCTTCAGCGAGAAGTCGCGCAGCGTCGTCAGGCCGGAGAAGCCGAGATATTCCGAATAGGGCTCGTCCTCGGTGTCGACGACCGCGATCAGGTCTTTGTGCGAGAGCATGTCGACATATTTCACCCAGTTGAACGCGGTGTACATGATGTGGTCGCGCAGCATGCCGTTGGCGAAGTCCCAGGCCGTGAAGTACTGGCCGTAATTGCCGGTCTCGCCGATCTCGCCGAGCCGGATGCGGCGCAGGTCCTCCGGCTCCACCGTCTGGATGCGCTTGGCTTCGGCGTAGAATTCCGCGGCCACGCCCTCGAGGCCGGCAAAGCGGCTCTTGCCGGTGAAAGCCTGCGCCGGATCGTGCGGGCTCACCTCGACGAAGATGTGCTCCTTGGCGAAGAACAGGTTGTTCCAGATCGCCTTGCCGACGACGGGCAGGAGATGCAGGTAGTCCGGCAGAACCTTGCCGAGAACCGGCTGGGCCAGGGTCTCGGTGCTCCGGCCGTAGTTGATGGAGAACTTGTTGCCGGTCTTCTGCGAATAGCGCAGGTCGCCTGGCCGGCAATCCGAAAGACGGATCGTCTGGCGCACCGGCGCCGTGCTGATCGTCGGGGCCCAGGCATAGAGGGACTCGCCGGAGACCACCGGATGGGCCTGCATCACCTTGAACGGCAGATCCTGCCAGAACTCCTCGCAGAGTTCCGGGTTCAGCTCATCGGCGAGCTCGGCGACCACCGCCATGCCGAGCTCCGGCCATTTGATGTCAACAAGTCGGCCCATCCGTCGGTTCCTTTCCTGCGTGCGGGGTTGGCATGCAATAACCCCATAAAGGTCTATACATAAAACAAAGCCCGATCGACGCAAGCCGATTTGTCCGACGGTCGAATCGGCCGGCGCCAAGGGCCGTCGGGCTGGACAGTCTCTCCGTCCGGATGATGTGAGATGTGACGCTCGTGGAAATATATCCTTCAATATCAAGGTTTTGTCTATCTAGTCGGGCACTTTTGACATCCTCGGCTGCGCGATCGACCGACTTGCTCCCTGCCTCCATGGGAGCTTCGAAGGGGTGCGTTGGGCGCCAAAAATGTCTGCGTTACCTCTGATTAAGTATATACAAAACGATCATTATGATTATGCTGCCGTCACGGGTGAGGCCCGTCGCATCGCCAACCAGGGACGAGTGGGACCATGTCGGATAGAAGCCTGAGCGAAGTGGTCAGGGCGATAAGGGAGGAGACCGACAAGATCCGGGCTGCCGAGCCCGAGGAGGTCTACAAGATCCGGACCGGAGCCATGGACAATCAGGCCGGCACGAATGGCCAGTATTTCACGACGTGGGATTTCGCCAATGGCATGATCCGCGACATGTCGATGTACACTTGGTATCACTTCGTCGAGCTGGCGGAGGATGAGAGCTTCTCGCTCGACCAGCTCTGCGCCGTCGTCAACCTGTTCGACCATCCCTACAGCAACTACCTGCGCTACAGCGGCTTTCCGAAGCTGGGCGGCTTCGCCCTCGCGCTGCGGCGGCATCTGCCGTCGGCGGCGAGCCGGCAGGACGCGGTCGAGGCCGTGCGCGCCATGTGCGCCTATACCAATCTGCTCAGCGCCTGGTCCTTCCACTATTTTCCCTGGAATCTGGGCGCGGGGCAGTTCGGCTATGCGGCGCCGGGCGAACCGCTCCCGTCCCTGTCCGACCTCTCCCGCCGCGTGGCAATTCGCGACGGCCGCAGGGTCAGGCTCACCTGGAAGCCTCTCGGCATCACCGTCGAGGCGATCCTGGCGGTGAGGGAGAATCCGGATCTCTGCGAGGACATCGTCGCGGCACTGCCTTTCACCATCCTGCAGGACCATGCCGTGGTCAGCGGCGAGGCCATCTATGCCTGGGCGCCGGTGGTCAGCACGGCGCCCGTGCAGGTGAAGGAGCGTCAATGCGACGCTCCGGTCGGGCGAATCCGCTTTTCCCAGGGGACGGGAAACAAGCTCATCATCCAGTATGGCGCGGCGACCGAGGACATCGCGACGCCGGTGCTCGGCGAGGTCGTGCCGGAACACAAGGATCGGCTCGTCGAGGTTGGGCGGCATGTCATGAAGAGCACGTTCGAGACCAAGGAGCCGATCTGGCTCGAGGTCGCGCTGGCCTGAGGCGTCTTGCGATTTGGCGGACTCGCCGAGAGTCGCCAAGAGTCGCAAAGACGCGTCGAAGCAAGGATCTGGAGCAAGGCAGCGTTTCCGCCCGAACGCGCTTTGCTCCGCGGCGGCGGACCTGCGGGGGCGTGCGGGAATGGCGCCGGTGCCGGCGGAATCCGTCTTGTCACGCCGGCTCCGGTTGGTATTATGTATATACTAAACTGCCGCATATAAGGCAGAAAAGCTTAGATATAAGGCAGCAGAGGAGAACGGACGCCATGGCGTTCAGGATGGATGCCGGCTGCGTCGGCGCCGAGCCGGCGACTGGCCTTTTCCCGCCTCCGGCCGACGGGCCGGGGGCTCGTGCCGCGGAGCCTGTCGGCCACGCTTCATCCGGCGGCGTGCGTCCGGCCTCGGCCCGCCTCGACTAGTGCGGCACCCGGCCTTTCGCGAGGCCAGCCCGGCAGGACGGCGCCGGGCGGCGATGCCGCGAGCCTGGCCCGGACGGGCTGCGGTGTTCGGGCCGGGAAGCGACGTGGCGCCGGTCTGACGTGCCGATGTGGATCGCGCTGGCCGCAGGAGCCGGCGCCGTCTTGACGCGACCGGATACCGACCGGGGCTGCCGGCGCCCGGTTCATGGACTTCACGGACATTGCGCTGGCCGTATGGTCTCGGCCGCGACGAACCGCTCCGCGCCGATGACGGGCCGGCGGACAACAGCCTCGAGGGGAAGATGGCGATGACATGGATCGGACGTCGAACGCTGCTCAAGAGCATGGCCGTGATCGCGGCCATGGCCCTGGGCGCATCCACGCAGGCCCGGGCGCAGGAGAGGGAGCTCATCCTCAGCGGCTTCGGCGGCGCCTATGACGAGGCAATGGCGCAGAGCGTCAAGGATTTCGAGAAGGCCAACGACGTCAAGGTCACGATCGTGGCCGGATCCGGGGCCAACAACATGGCGCGCGTCCGCAACAAGGAGATCGACGTCATCGTCTCCGATCCAGTCTTCGCGCTGCGCATGGAGGCGGAGGGCGCCTTCGCGCCGCTGGACCCGAAGCTGGTGCCCAATCTCGCCTCGCTCTACCCCAAGGCCATCTATTCGCCGGCGGTCGTCGCGGCCAATTTCGGCGCCTATGTCCTTGCCTACAATCCGGGCGAGGTGAAGCCGCCGCAGTCCTGGTACGATCTGGCCGATCCTCAGTACAAGGGGCGCGTCGCGTTGCGCGGCTTCCGGCCGGAGAACATCGAGCTGATCACCCTGTTCGCCAAGCTCGCGGGCGGCGACGAGCGTCATCCCGATGCCGGCTTCGCCGAGCTGGCCAAGATCGCCGGCAACATCGACGTCTGGATCAATGCCCACGCCGATCACCTCGAGCTCTATCGCAACGACCAGATCTCCATGAGCGTGTGGACCGACGGCCGCATCGCCTGGGCGCACGACGCCGAAGGCGTCAATGTCAAGGGCGCCATTCCGAAGGAGGGCTTCTTTCCGCTGGCCTCGACGCTGAGCGTGGTCGCCGGCCGCCCGAACACGGACCTGGCGGAGAAGCTCGCGAACCACCTGCTCGGCGCGCAGGCCGGCCTGATCATGGCGCAGAAGCTGGGCTATTTCCCCACCAACAAGCAGGCGGTCCTGCCGCCGGACGTGCAGGCCAAGATGATGCTCACGCCGCAGAACGTCGACAGCTTGCAGAGCGCCGACTGGAAATACATCGTGACCGTGTATGACGCGTGGCAGTCTCGGTGGGAGCGGGAAATCCAGAGATAATGGCCGATGGCATCGATATCGAGCTGTCGCATTGCGGCAAGAGCTACGGACAGTTCAGCGCCCTGAAGGACGTCTCCCTGCAGGTCCGGAGCGGCGAGTTCATCACCGTTCTCGGCCCCAGCGGCTGCGGCAAGACCACGACGCTCCGCGTCATCGGCGGATTCACCATCCCCGACGAAGGCCGCGTCTCGATCCGGGGCCGGGATGTCACGACCCTGCCGCCGCATCGGCGCAACATCGGCGTGGTCTTCCAGAACTACGCCTTGTGGCCGCATATGACGGTCTTCGAGATCATCGCCTTCGGCCTGCGCATCCGCCGGATGGCACGCGAGGAGATCGCCCGGCGTGTCGACCGGGCGCTCGGAATGGTCCAGCTTTCCGGCCTGAAGGATCGCTATCCCCGCGAGTTGAGCGGCGGCCAGCAGCAGCGCGTCGCGACGGCGCGGGCCCTGGCCATCGATCCCGAGGTCATCATTCTCGATGAGCCGCTGTCCAATCTCGACAGGCGCCTGCGCGAGGACATGCGCATCGAGCTGAAGCGGCTGCAGCGCTCCCTCGGGGTGACGATGCTGTTCGTCACCCACGACCAGGAGGAGGCGCTGTCGATGTCGGACAGGGTCGTGGTCATGCAGGCGGGCAGCATCCAGCAGGTCGCCGATCCGCGCACGGTCTACGAGCGCCCGGCCAACAGCTTCGTCGCCGGCTTCCTCGGCAGCGCCAATTTCCTCGACGGCGAGATCGTCGAGAATGCCGGGGACCAGAAGGCCCTCGTCCGCCTGCCGGGAGGGGCGGTCGTCGGCGCCCATTCGCCGGTCCAGGCGCGCGCCGGCGAGACGATCCGCCTGATCGTCAGGCCGGAATGGCTGGTGCTGGCGCGTCCGGCGGCCGGTGCGGATGCGGGCGAGCTCGGCGGGACCGTCCGCGAGATCATCTACGAAGGGTCTGCCGTCCGCTACGGACTGAGCCTCGATCACGGGCCGGAAGCGCTCGTGTTCCTGCAGGAGCGGTCCAATGCCGACGTGCTCAACCCGGGAGACAGGGTCAGGATCCATGTCGCGAGCGCCGTCATTGCCCAGGACTGACGGCCCCGGCGACGGCGCCCTGGCGAGGGCCGGCGGACTGATCGCCCGCGGCTCGCTCTTCCTGCCGTTCGCCTTCGTCGCCCTGTTCTTCTTCGTGCCCATGGGCTGGCTGATCGCCACCAGCCTGTCGTCGCACGAGCTCGGCAGCGCTCCCCGGTTCACCGGCACGCTGGAGCACTATGCCCGGTTCTGGACCGATCCGTTCTATCTGGAGACGGCGCTGTGGACCACGATCAAGCTGTCCGTCCTGTCGACGGTCTTCGCCCTGATCATCGGCTATGTCCTGGCCTATTACATCGCCGGGCTGCCGTCCAATCGCCGCGGCCTGCTCACCAGCCTGGTGGTCGTCTCGCTGTCGGTCAACATCGTCATCCGCATCTTCGGCCTCAACGTGCTCCTGATGAACGGCGGCCTGGTCACCGGCGCGCTCGGCCTGATCGGGCTCGGGCCGATGCGGATCATGTATACCGAGCTCGGCGTGCTGATCGGGCTCGTCCAGATCGCCGTGCCCTATGTCGTGCTGCCGCTGATCGGCGTGCTCGCCGCCATCGATCCGGCGCTGAAGGAGGCCGCCGCGAGTGTCGGGGCGGGCCGGCAGCGGACCTTCTGGGCCGTGACCTTTCCGCTGTCGCTGCCCGGCGTCGTCGCCGGCACGCTGATCGCGTTCACCCTCAATGCGGCGGCCTTCGCCATCCCCTCGCTGATGGGGGGCGGACGGGTGAGGATGATGGGCATGATGGCCTACGAGCAGGCCACGATCCAGGGCAACTTCCCCTTCGCCGCCGCGATCGGCATCAGCCTGACGGTGCTCAGCATCGTCGTGACGGCCATCTATCTCGTCGCCGTTCGTCGCATCTTCCGGACATCGAGGTAACGCCGAATGACAGCCCTCGCCCGAAACACCGGCCGGCCTGCGCGACTGCGCCTTCCGATGGGCCTCGGCATCGCGGCGTTCTGCGGCTTCGTGTTCGTCGCCGCGCCGCTGGTCGTGGTCGCCGGTGCCGCCCTCAATGCCGACGCCATGGTGTTTCCGCCGCGATCCCTGACCCTGCATTGGATGATCGCGGCGCTGACCGATCGAAGCTTCGTCGATGCCGCGCTGGTCAGCCTGGCCGTCGCCGTCGTGGCCGCGGCCGTCTCGACCATCTTCGCCCTGCCGGTCGCCCTGCGGCTGCGCAAGGCATCGCCCTTCGTCGCCAGCGTGCTGACGCTGTCCTTCATGGGGCCGCTGCTGGTGCCCTCGGTGATCTTCGCGCTCGCGCTCTATTCGGTGATCATGTCCGCGTTCGGGGTCACGAGCCTGGCGGCGCTGATGATCGGCCACGTCATCATCACCATGCCCTATCCCGTCCGGACCATCACCGCCGTCATGGACAACCTCGACCCGGCGCTGGAGGATGCGGCGGGCAGCGTCGGCGCGACGCCCTGGCGGACGTTCCTGTCGATCACCCTGCCGCTGATCAAGCCGGGCGTGATCGCCGGCTTCCTGTTCGCCTTCATCACGTCCTGGAACGATTTCTCCATCTCGATCTTCCTGACGCCGCGCCAGCTCCAGCCGCTGCCGATCAGGATCTACGAGTACCTGCTCTATCAATACCGGCCGCTGATCGCCGCCGTCTCCACCTGGTCGGTGATCGGCTCGGCGATCATCGTCATCGTCATCGACAGGCTGGTCGGGCTGAACGTCTTCTCCGGCCGCAGGGGCTGAGGGACGCCGCCGAGGTCAGCGGTTGTCGACCCGCTTCAGGAAGGGGTTGATGTGGACGTGCTCCCACACGCCGGCCGCCTTGAACGGGTCGTTGTCATGGAAGGCCAGGACCTCGTCCTTGCTGTCGGCCTCGACCACGAAGCAGCTGCCGATCATGGTCTCGCCGTCGTCGGCGACCAGCGGGCCCGAGATCACCGTCCTGACCTTGGCCTGCGCCAGATAGGCCTTGTGGGCGTCGTAGTTGGCGAGCCGCGTCGGCAGGGCGCCGGGCTTGTCGAGGGCGTGGATGACATAGTGCATGCGCGTTGTCCTTGCGGTGGGGCGGCGGCCGGTCAGCTGGAGCGGACCAGGATCTTCATGTTGCGGCCGGAGGGATCGAGCAGCTCGTCGAAGCCCCTGGCCACGACATGCTCGGGATCGATGGTCGATGTCACGATCGCCTCGACGGGATAGAGCCCCGCCGCGATCATCCCGGCGATCCGCGGCCACACCGTGGTCGGATAGCACCAGGTCGCTTCGATCGTAATGTCCTTCAGCGCCCACAACATGGCGTCGATCGCCGCCGGCCGGGTGTGTAGCCCGACCTGCACCACGCGGCCGCGCCGGCGCACCGCCTTGGCGCAGCTGTTCAGCGAGGCTTCGAGGCCGACGCATTCGATCGCCACGTCGACGCCGACGCCGTCCTCGCTGTGCTCCCGGACGAAGGCGGCGACGTCGACCGCCTTCGGGTCGACGACGAGGGCATCGGGCACCAGCCGCCCGGCGAGGGCACGGCGGTTCGGGTTCGGCTCGGCCACGATGATGGTGCTCGCGCCGGCGGCCCGGCAGGCGAGCAAGGTCAGGGCGCCGATCGGACCGAGGCCCGAGAGCAGCACGGTCGACCCGGCCTGCACCCCGCCGCGATCGACGGCGTAGAGGGCCACGGCGGCCGGCTCGATCATCGCCGCCTGCACGTCGCTCACCGCATCCGGCACCTTGAAGACGTTGTAGTCGTTGACGACGGCGCGCTCGGCCATGCCGCCCCAGGCCCAGGACAGGCCGACGCAGCCGAGGTTCTCGCTGAGATGGAAGAGCCCGCGCCGGCCGTAATAGTCGTCGCGCGGCGACACCAGCGGCTGGATCGAGACGCGGTCGCCGGGCCTGACGTTGGTCACCGCCTTGCCGGTGTCGAGCACCTCGGCCGAGAACTCGTGGCCGAGGATCTGCGGCAGCCGGGCGCCGGTGTAGCGATGCGGCTCGGCCGGCGTGACGATCGGCCCTGCCACATATTCATGCAGGTCGGTGCCGCAGATGCCGCACACGATCGGCCGGATCAGGACATCGCCGTCCTTCAAGGGGCCCTGGGGGCCCGGCACGTCTTCGACGCGAATGTCGCGCCTGTCATGGAAGCGCACGGCGCGCATGGTTCCTCCCCACCTGTGGGAGCTGGGGCCTCGGCGGCGCTCCCTTCGTCCTAGAGCACGTCTGCAGATAAGCGCGCTGCGCTCTCCGCCGTCATGGCCGGACTTGATCCCCGGACGACGCCTCGAGCTCGAAGCCTAGCGACCGGTCGCCGCGAGCCCAGCACGAAGATGTTCAAGATGAATATCTTCCCGGGCGACGACCTGGTGAAGAGGCGCCAAGCTGTCCTGCAGAAGACGCAACCTGGGATGCCGGCCGGGCCGGGAGCGGCGGACATGCGGATCGGGTGGATCGGAATCGGCAAGATGGGCAGCCCGATGGCCCGGGCGGTGCTGTCGGCCGGCTATGCCGTCACCGTGCTGGAGCCCCTGATCGAGAACCGTGCCAGCACCGTCGCAGCGGGCGCCGGGGTTGCCGATTCGATCGAGGAGCTGGCGGCACGCTCGGATGTGATCCTCACCACCGTGGCGCAGGACGACGTGCTGCATGATCTCGTGTTCGGCGACGGCGGGCTGGCGCAGCATCTGGCGTCCCGTCACGTCTTCGTCGACGTCAGCACGGTGTCGCCGCGTCTCTCCGCCGAGATCGGCGACGTGCTCGCGGCCCGGGCCGTCGACTATCTTCGCGCGCCGGTGTCCGGCAGCACCGCGACGGCGCAATCGGCGCAGCTGACCGCGATGGTGTCCGGCCCGAAGCGGGCCTGGGCCCTGGTGAAGCCGGTCCTCGCCTGCTTCGCGGCAAGGCAGTTCTGGGTCGGCGAGCGGGAGGAGGCGCGCTATCTCAAGCTCGCGATCAACGTGCTGGTGGGCGGCACCTCGGCGCTGCTGGCCGAGGCTTTGGCCGTCGGCCGCGCCGGCGGCCTGCCCGTGTCCGTGCTCATGGACGTCATCTGCCAGAGCGCCGTCGGCTCGCCCCTGCTCGCCTATAAGCACCAGGCCATCGTCGGCAACGATTTCGATCCGTCCTTCTCGATCAGTCAGATGATCAAGGATTTCGAGCTGATCTGCGAGGTCGTGCGGCAGACGGACGGCCCGGCCGAGCTGAGCGAGGCGGTGCGGCGCCGCTTCGAGGCCGCGCGCCGCCGCGGCCTGGGCGACCGGGACTATTTCGTGGTGACGCGCGACCACGAGCCGGCGGAGCCCGTCGACCCCGTCCCCGGCTCCTTCCCCGGCATCGAGTTCGGCTGAGCCTTCCTCGATCGCGGCTCAGGCGCGCGCGAGCTCGGGCTCGGCCCGCTGCATGATGTGCTCCACGGCCCTCTGGGCTTTGCCGAGGGCCTCGGCATCGCTGCACTCGCGGCGCAGGGCGCGGTGCAGCACCTCGCCGAGGACGGCCTCGATTGCCGCATATTGTGGAATCTCCGGCCGCTGATGCGTGCTGAGAAGGTTGCGCTTCGCCAGCCCGTCGACGAAGGGGATCAGCGGCGATCCGGCCTGCACCTCGGGGTCGGCCGCGACGCTGAACCGGGGCACGACCGGGAAGCCGTTCTTGGCGTGGGCGCGCATGGCCTCCGGCGAGGCCATCGAGGCGATGGCCTCGAAGGCCCGGCGGGCTCGCGCCTCGGGCAGATTGGCCGGCACGGCGAGCAGGAAGCCGCCCATGGGGGAGAGGTTGCTGCCGCCGGGACCCGCAGCGTGCGGGAGATATCGGACCTTCCGCTTCACCGCCGAATGGATGTCGTATTCGAACCGTGCGGCCCGCATGGTCCAGACATAGGAGAGGGCGCTCCGGCCGTGCAGGAAGAGATCGAGGCCGCGCTTCCATTCCATGGTCAGCACGTCGGGCGGCGACACCTCGACGAGGCGGTGCATAAAGTCGAGAACCTCGCGGCCGGCCCTGCCGTCAATGTCGACGGCGCCGGCTGCCGCATCCCGGCGCCGGCCCAGGATGCCGCCGCCGCAGGCGCCGAGGAAGAACATGAAGCTGTGCGCCAGCGGCATGCCCCGGGCGGCGTTCCAGACGACGCCGTAGCGATCGCGTCCGGGATCGTGGAAGGCGCGGGCGACGCCGACCACGTCGTCGAAGCTGCGCGGCGGCTGCAGGCCCGCTTCGTCGAGCCAGTCCCGGCGGGCTGCCAGGATCTCGATCGTGACGTAGATGGGCACCGCGAACTGCACGCCCTGCCAGGCGCCGGTCTGCCAGACCATAGGCTGGAAATCGTCGGGGTTGATCAGCCGCGGCTCGTTGAAGCCGGCGAGGGGGGCCAGGGCGCCGCGGCTGGCGAATTCGCCGAGCCAGGGCATGTTGACGGTGACGACGTCGAAGGCGGAGACCTCGGCTTCGGCATTGGCGCGCAGCCGGCCGTAGAGCTCGGGCAGGATGCGCATCTCGAAGTCGCGGCGCGTGGCCCGGTTGCTGCGGAAATCCACCCACATGTTGTGCATCGAGGCGAAGTAGTTGTCGTCGTGCAGCAGGAAGCGCAGCCGGTCGTCCGTCGCCCCGCCGGCGCTCGCGGGACGTTCGGCCATGCCGCCGAAATAGAAATCGCTCTCGTCCTCGATCGCCATGCTCCGGCCGAAGGTCTCGGCCAGGAGGCACTTCATCTGCCGCGCATAGGTCTCGAAGCGCGCCCTGAGCTCGGGGCTCGGATGCAGCGTGAAGCTCTTGCCCGTCGCCGTGCGCGAGCGCTTGAGGATGGCGCCCTCGTCGATCATCCGGTGAACGCGGCGCAGCGCCGTCGCATAAGGCAGCTCCGCCACGTCGACCAGGGAGGAGAGCGTCACCGGCTGGCCGGCGATCTCCGACTCGATGAGATGCGTGACGATGTTCCAGGACGCATCCGGCTCGGCCGACGGCACGAGGGAGACATAGGGCTGCCGCGTGCGCCGGAGGAAGCGGATGACGCGCTGGAGCTCATATTCGTTCATGGCCGATTCACGCGGTCACGGAACCCGCGGGCTTGCCCGCGGCGGCGCGGGCGAGGGCGAAGTCCCAGTCGACCTGCCAGAACGGCCGGCCGAAGCCGCTCTGCGCCACGGCCGCGGGATCCTCGACCTTGCGGAAGTCGGCGATCAGCGACTCCTTGACGCCGAACACCGCATCTTCCGAGAGATAGGGGCAATCGGGCGTGAAGATATGGGTGATCACCGGATCGTAGCCCGGCACGGTGACGATGAAGTGGAGATGCGCCGCCCGGTTGGGATGGCGGCCGAGCGCCGCCAGCATCTTGCCCACCGGCCCGTCGTCGGGGATCGGGTAGTAGCGCGGCTTGGACGAGCGGAACCAGTAGCGCCCCTCCGCGTCGCTGGTGAAGACGCCGCGCAGGTTGAAGTCCGGCTGCACGCCCTTCTGCTGCACGTCGTAGAAGCCGTCCTCATTGGTCTGCCACACGTCGATCGTCGCGCCGGCGATCGGGTGCCCTTCGGTGTCGAGCACGCGCCCCCGCACGATCGCCGGCTCGCCCTTGCCGTCGAGGCAGATGTTGGCGCCGTGCTCGTAGCGCGGCGCGTCGGCGACGTAGAAGGGCCCGAGGATGGTGTTCTCGGTCGCGCCGCTCGGGCGGCGATGGTTGATCGAATCGACCAGCATGGAGACGCCGAGCGTGTCCGACAGCAGGATGAATTCCTGCCGCCATTGCGTGCACATGTGGCCGGTCTCGGTGAGGAACTTGATGGCGGCCAGCCATTCCTCGTGCGTCGGCTCGATCTCCTTGACGGCCGCGTGCAGATGCTTGACCACCGCGGTCATGACCTGCCGCAGGCGCGGCGTGACGTCGGGCCCCATGCGGGCATTGACCACCGCTTCTGAGGTCTCCTCCTCGAAATAGGGGTATTTCTGGAATTGCCGGTGGGGCTTCACCTCGGTCATCGGCCGTCTCCTTGCTTGTTCTTGTGGTCTCGCCGGGCACTCGGAGCCTTCCGACGCCGCATCCCCGCGAGCCGTGCCGCGCTTCTAGGCGCGCGGCGGCTCGCCGGCATAGGCGCGCGCGATCAGGTCGCGCAGGGCCGTGCGGTCGAGCGGGCGCGGGTTCCAGTAGGGGTTCTTCATGGCGCTGTCGGCGGCGGCCTCGATGCCGCTCTCCGGCATGCCGAGATCGCGCAGGGCGAGCGGCGCGCCGAGGCGGGCGGCGAGGTCGTAGAGGCCCGGCGCCGCCTCCGCGGCGCCGAGCGCCTCGGCGATCGCGCCCATCGCTTCCGGCGCCGCCGGGGCATTGTAGGCGGTCGCGTGCGGCAGCACGGCCGTATGGGTCTCGGCATGCGGCAGGTCGAAGGCGCCGCCGAGCGTATGGCAGAGCTTGTGGTGCAGCGCCATGCCGACGGCGCCGAGGCAGGTGCCGCAGAGCCAGGCGCCGTAGAGCGCGTCGGAGCGTGCCTCCGCATCGTGCGGCGTCTCGACGATGCGCGGCAGGGCGCGGGCCAGCGCCCGGATGCCTTCGGCCGCCATCATGGCGATGATCGGGTTGCGGTCCTGCGCATAGAGCGCCTCGACCGCATGGGCGATGGCGTTCATGCCGCTTACGGCCGAGAGATGGGGCGGCAGCGACAGGGTGAGGTCCACGTCGTAGATGACCACTTCGGGGAGCACCCTGGGGCTCTTCTGCGTCGTCTTCACGCCGCCCTGGGTCTCGCCGAGGATCGGCGTCATCTCCGAGCCCGCATAGGTCGTCGGCGCGACGATCTGGGGCAGGTCGGTCCGGAGCGCGATGGCCTTGGCGAGCCCGGTGGTCGAGCCGCCGCCGACCGCCACCAGCCCGTCGATCCGCTCGGCCGCCACGTGACGCATGGCCGCCTCGGTGACGCCGACCGGCGTGTGCATGGTGGCGCCGGCGAACACTCCGGCGGCGCGCGTCCCGATGCGCCCGGCCAGCGCGCCGGCTTCGGCCTCCTGCTGCGGTGTCGACAGCACGAGCACCCGCTCGAGGCCGAGCCGCTCGACCTCGGCCGGCAGCCGGGCGAGCGTTCCCGATCCGAAGATGACGCGCGCCGGATGGGCGGAATAGATGAAGGGCTGCATCGCTCGTCGCCTCCGATCCGGTTTCCCCGCGCAAACCGCCTCGACTTGACGCGGCCAAAATGTTCAATTATCGAACAATATTGTATTATCGCACAGTTGAGCACCGGGATGGCCGGGCGTCAACTTTTTCGTGCCGCGTCCGGCTTCGAGGTCCGCCATGAGCGACGAACGTCCCGGAGACATGATGGGAGGCTTCGCCAAGGGCCTCTCGGTGCTCGGCGCCTTCGGCCAGGGCCATGAGCGCCTGACCATCGCGGCGGCGGCGCGGCTGGCCGGGCTCGACCGGGCGACGACGCGCCGCTGCCTGATCACGCTGCAGCGGCTCGGCTTCGCCACCTTCGACGGCAAGTGCTACGCCCTCACGGCGCGGGTCCTGACGCTCGGCCATGCCTATCTCGCCTCGACGCCGCTGCCGGAGCAGCTGCAGCCCTTTCTCGACCGGCTCGCGGGCACGATTCAGGAATCCTGCTCCTGCTCGATCCTCGACGGCACCCATATCGTCTACATCGCCCGGGCGGCCCAGCGCCGCGTCATGTCGATCAGCCTGGGTGTCGGCAGCAGGCTTCCCGCCTATTGCTCCTCCATGGGGCGGGTGCTGCTCGCCGCGATGACGGACGAGGAAGCCCTGGCGCTGATCGACCGCTCGGACCTGCAGGCGCTCACGGCGCGGACCCTGACGAAGCGGGAGGACCTCGCCACCGAGATCGCCAGGGTGCGGCGCGAGGGCTATTGCATCGTCGACGAGGAGCTCGAGATCGGGCTTCGCTCCTTGGCCGTTCCCATCCGCAGCCGGTCCGGCCGCGTGGTGGCGGCGCTGAACACCGGCGTGCAGACGAGCCGCGTCGGCCTGGACCGCCTGCGCGCCGAGTTCCTGCCGAACCTGCTCGAGGTCCAGGCCCAGCTCGCGGCCGTCATCGCCTGACCCCTGCGAGCCATCGCTCCCGACGCGAGGCTTCGCCTGACTCGGCCATACTTTGTTCGATTATCGAACGAAGATTTTTTATCGCACAAATTTCTTGTCGTCGCGGCGATTGCGCCGTATTCCTCGCGAGGCACCGCACGCACCAAGACCAAGGCGCCGGTGAGGAGGTGGGGATGGACAAGACGATCGCCAGCCTGGCGGAGGCCGTCGCCGGCATCGAGGACGCGAGCACGGTGATGATCGGCGGCTTCGGCGGCTCCGGCGCTCCGATCGAGCTGATCCATGCCCTGATCGACCGTTTCACGCGGACGGGCAGCCCGGGGGGGCTGACCGTCGTCAACAACAATGCCGGCAATGGCAGGGTCGGCCTCGCCGCGATGATCGAGCTCGGCATGGTGGCCAAGCTGATCTGCTCCTTCCCGCGTTCCGCCGATCCCCGCGCCTTTGCCGAGAAATATCAGGCCGGCGCGATCGCCCTGGAGCTGGTGCCGCAGGGCACGCTGGCCGAGCGCATCCGGGCCGGCGGGGCCGGCATTCCGGCCTTCTACACCCCGACCTCCTACGGCACCGAGCTGGCGGCGGGAAAGCCGACGGCGGAATTCGACGGCAGGCCCTATGTGCAGGAGCGCTGGCTCAAGGCCGATGTCGCCCTGGTCAAGGCGCATGTCGGCGACCGGCTCGGCAACCTCATCTACAACAAGGCGGCGCGCAATTTCGGCCCGCTGATGTGCATGGCCGCCCGCAGCGCCATCGTCCAGGTTTCCCGGATCGTGCCGCCCGGCGGGATCGACCCCGAGCACGTCGTCACGCCGGGTATCTTCGTCGACAAGCTGGTCGAAGTGTCCGAGCCGCAGCAGGAAGAGCTGCTCAACCGCGCCGGAGCGAGCTATCCATGAGCGACATCATCGTCGAGGACATCAAGCTGTCCAACGCCCAGATCGCCTGGCGCGCGGCGCAGGACATCGCCGACGGCGCCTATGTCAATCTCGGCATCGGCTTTCCCGAAATGGTCGCCCGCTATCAGCCGCCCGGGCGCCAGGCCATCTTCCACACCGAGAACGGCATCCTCGACTTCGGCGAGTCCCCGCCGCCGGGCGAGGAGGACTGGGACCTGATCAACGCCGGCAAGAAGGCGGTGACGCTGCGCCCGGGCGCCTCCTTCTTCCATCATGCCGACAGCTTCGCCATGGTCCGGGGCGGCCATCTCGACGTGGCGATCCTCGGCGCCTATCAGGTCGCCGAGACCGGCGATCTCGCCAATTGGAGCGTCGGCGCCAAGGGCGTGCCGGCGGTCGGCGGGGCGATGGACCTGGTGCACGGCGCCAGGCGCGTGGCTGTCGTCACCGAGCACGTCACCAAGACCGGCGAGCCGAAGCTCGTCGAGCGCTGCAGCCTGCCGCTCACCGGCGTCGGCTGCGTGACGCGCATCTATTCCAGCCTGGCCGTGATCGACATCGAGCGCGGCCGCTTCGTGCTGCGCGAGAAGCTGGCGTCGATGAGCCTTCCCCGGCTGCAGGCCCTGACCGGGGCCGAGCTCGTCGTCGACGGGCCCGTGGCCGATCTGACCGTGCCCGACCTCTGAAGGAGCGACCCATGCCGGAGGCCTTCATCTGCGATTACGTCCGCACGCCGATCGGCCGCTTCGGCGGCGCTCTCTCGGCCGTGCGCGCCGACGATCTCGGCGCGGTGCCCCTCGCCGCGCTCATGGCCAGGAATCCCGCCGTGGACTGGGGGGCCGTCGACGACGTGATCCTCGGCTGCGCCAACCAGGCGGGCGAGGACAATCGCAACGTCGCCCGCATGTCGCTGCTGCTGGCCGGCCTGCCGGTCGGGGTGACCGGCACGACGATCAATCGGCTGTGCGGCTCCGGCATGGACGCCGTGATCGCAGCGGCCCGCGCCATCCGGGCGGGCGAGGCCGGGCTCATGATCGCCGGCGGGGTGGAGTCGATGTCGCGCGCGCCGTTCGTCCTCCCCAAGGCCGATGCCGCCTTCTCCCGCAATGCCGAGATCCACGACACGACCATCGGCTGGCGCTTCGTCAACCCGCTGATGAAGGCGCAGTACGGCGTCGATTCGATGCCGGAGACCGGTGAGAACGTGGCCGAGGACTTCGCCGTCAGCCGCGCCGACCAGGATGCCTTCGCGCTACGCTCGCAGGTCAAGGCCGCGGCCGCGCAGGCGAGCGGGCGGCTGGCGCGCGAGATCACGCCGGTGACGATCCCTCAGCGCAAGGGCGATCCGCTGGTGGTGGATCGCGACGAGCATCCCCGCGCGACCACGCTGGAGGCCCTGGCCAGGCTGCCGACGCCGTTCCGCAAGGGCGGCACGGTGACGGCGGGCAATGCCTCCGGCGTCAACGACGGAGCGGCCGCCCTGCTGCTCGCCGGCGAAGCCGCCGTGGCCAGGCACGGCCTGCGGCCGCTCGCCCGCGTTCTCGGCGGGGCGACGGCCGGTGTTCCGCCGCGGATCATGGGCATCGGCCCGGCGCCGGCCTCGAAGAAGCTGATGGCGCGGCTCGGGCTGACGGCAGCGGATTTCGACGTGATCGAGCTCAACGAGGCCTTCGCCAGCCAGGGGCTCGCGACGCTGCGCGACCTCGGCATCGCCGACGACGATGCCCGGGTCAACCCGAACGGCGGCGCCATCGCGCTCGGCCATCCCCTCGGCATGTCCGGGGCGCGTCTCACCGGCACCGCCGCGCTCGAGCTCACCCTGAACGGCGGCCGGCGGTCGCTCTCGACCATGTGCATCGGCGTCGGCCAGGGCATCGCCATCGCCCTGGAGCGGGCCTGAGGCTTCCCAAGCGCCGGCCGAGCGTCAACCCTCGCGACTGCGCGGGAAGCATCATCCGCGCCAGATCCGCGCCCGAGGCCATATCGGCGGCCCGCCGAGGCGTGCCCTCGGACAATCTGTCCACGTCGGTTGGACAAATTGTCCATCGATTTCAATAAGATATCATGATCTATTGGGTCCGGGACAGCTTCACGGGAGCGCTCGGACATGACGGACGGCAAGCCCCGCTATCAGACATACAACCATCCGGCCGGCGGCTGGGGCGCCGCCGCCGCAACCGCGAAGGTGCTCTTCGAGCAGAGCGTCATCACCAAGGGGTCCCGCGCCCTCCTGGCGATGAACCAGCCCGGCGGCTTCAAGTGCCCGAGCTGCGCCTTTCCCGATCCGGATCATCGGCAGACGCTCGAGTTCTGCGAGAACGGCGCCAAGGCGCTGGCGTTCGAGGCGACCAAGCGCAGGGTCACCCGCGCGTTCTTCCAGGCCCACACCGTGTCCGAGCTGATGGCGCAGTCCGACCATTGGCTCGAGATGCAGGGCCGGCTCACCGAGCCGATGCGCTACGACGCCGCCTCCGATCGCTATGTCCCCTGCGACTGGGACGCGGCCTTCGCCCTGATCGGCGCCCATCTGCGGGCGCTGGAGAGCCCGCATCAGGCGGAGTTCTACACGTCGGGCCGCACGCCCAACGAGGCCGCGTTCCTGTACGCCATCTTCGTCCGGGAGTTCGGCACCAACAACTTCCCGGACTGCTCGAACATGTGCCACGAGCCGACCAGCCGCGGCCTGCCGCCCGCCATCGGGGTGGGGAAGGGCACGGTGGTCATGGAGGATTTCGAGCACGCCGAAGCCATCTTCGTCATCGGCCAGAACACCGGCACCAACTCGCCGCGGATGATGACCAATCTCGTCGAAGCCCGGCGGCGCGGCGTGCCGATCGTGGCGGTCAATCCGATGCCGGAGCGGGCCCTCATCCGCTTCACCGAGCCGCAGGACGTGGTGCAGATGGCGACCTTCGGCTCGGTGCCGATCGCCAGCGAGTTCGTCCATATCCGCATCGGCGGGGACCTCGCCCTGTTCAAGGGCATGATGAAGGTGATGTTCGAGCGCGAGGCGCAGGGGGAGAGCATCATCGATCACGATTTTCTCGGCCGGCACACGGTCGGGTTCGAGGCCGTCCGCGACGACGTCCTGGCGCAGGCCTGGTCGGACATCGTCGAGGCGTCGGGCCTGGCGGAGGATCAGATCCGGCGTGTCGTCGACATCTATATCCGCTCGCGCGCGACGATGATCTGCTACGGCATGGGCCTGACCCAGCATCAGGAGGGCTCGCGCCTCCTGCAGCAGGTGGTCAATCTGCTGCTGCTGCGCGGCAATTTCGGCAAGCCCGGCGCCGGCATCGCGCCCATTCGCGGCCATTCCAACGTCCAGGGAGACCGGACGGTCGGCATCGACGAGCAGCCGCCGCAGGACTATCTCGACCGGGTGCGTGATGTCTTCGGCTTCGAGCCGCCGCGCGAGCCCGGCCATCACACCGTCGAGACCCTGGAGGCGATGGAGGCCGGCACCGCCAGGGTGTTCATCGGCATGGGCGGCAATTTCGTGCGCGCCGTCCCCGATACCGAGCGCTCCTATGCCGCCATGCGCAAGCTGGACCTGACCGTCGGCATCACCACGAAGCTGAACCGGGGCCACCTCGTGCACGGCCGCGACGCCCTCATCCTGCCGGTGATCTCCCGGTCCGAGGTCATCCGCACGGCGGCCGGCGAGCAGTTCGTCACGATCGAGGATTCGATGTCGAAGGTGACGGCGTCCCGCGGCGTGCTGGCCCCGGCCAGCCCGCACCTCCTGCCGGAGGTGGAGATCGTCTGCCGGATGGCGCTCGCGACCCTTCCCGACAGCAAGGTGTCGTGGGCGAGCTACATCCACGACTACGATCTCATTCGCGACAAGATCGCGGCGGTCTATCCCGACATCTATCGCGGCTTCTCGGAACGGATCAAGGCGCCGCAGGGCTTTCACCTCGACGTGCCGCCCCGGCGCCTGGTCTGGCCGACGCACAACGGCAAGGCCAATTTCCTGCTCCTGCCCGGCCTGGCAGTGAACGTTCCGGTCGCCGACCCGTCCATGCTGCGGCTGGCCACGGTGCGCTCGCACGACCAGTTCAACACGACGATCTACAGCAACAACGACCGCTATCGCGGCGTCTACAACGATCGCATGGTGCTGTTCATGAACGCCGAAGATCGGGCCGCGAGGGGACTGGACTCCGGATCCAGCATCGCGCTCGAGACGATCACCGACGATGGCGTGCGGCGCCGCGTGGACGGGCTGACGGTCCTGGACTATCCGATGCCGCGGGGCGCGGTCGCCGGATACTATCCCGAGTTGAACCCGCTCCTGCCGCTCGAATATTTCGACAGGATCAGCGGCACCCCTGCCGCCAAGTCCATCCCGGTCCGCGTCGTCGCTGTCTAGAGGCGGTCATGGACCGCGGATAGCGTCGCGATCGGACGATCCTGGCGGAGGGCCGGCGGGGACGCAGGTCCCGGCAACGCCGTGCCTCCCATCCGGCAGGTCTTGACTCCATCCGAACGCGATCTCCATGGTCCGTGACTGCCTCTAGGTGAGCCCGGCCGGGCGGCGATCCCGGCCTGGCACGACGTCGAAGACGATTTCGGCTCTGCAGGGAGGGTGGGACGTTGCTCGAGCAGTTGGACCCGGTGATCCTCGCACGCGCGCAGTTCGCCTTCACGGTTTCCTTCCATTTCATCTTCCCGGCCTTCTCGATCGGGCTCGCGAGCTACCTGATGGTGCTCGAAGGGCTCTGGCTGAAGACCGGGGAGGGCGTCTACGCCAACCTCTACCGCTACTGGCTGAAGATCTTCGCGGTGGCGTTCGGCATGGGCGTGGTGTCCGGCCTGGTGATGTCCTACCAGTTCGGCACCAACTGGTCGGTGTTCTCGGCCAAGGCGGGTCCGGTCATCGGCCCGCTCATGGCCTATGAGGTGCTGACCGCCTTCTTCCTGGAGGCCGGCTTCCTCGGCGTGATGCTGTTCGGCATCAGCAAGGTGGGCAAGGGCCTGCATTTCTTCGCCACATGCATGGTGGCGCTCGGCACGCTGATCTCGGCGACGTGGATCATCGCGGTGAACAGCTGGATGCAGACGCCTGCCGGCTTCGCGATCAACGCCAAGGGCCAGTTCGTGCCGGCGGGCTCCTGGCTGACGATCATCTTCAACCCCAGCTTTCCCTACCGCCTCGTCCACACCGTGATCGCGGCCTATCTCACCACCGCCTTCGTGGTCGGCGCCGTCGGCGCCTGGCACCTCCTCAAGGACCGCGCCAATCCCGGCGCGCGCAAGATGTTCTCGATGGCGATGTGGATGGCGGCCCTCGTCGCCCCCATCCAGATCCTGGCCGGCGATGCGCACGGCCTCAACACGCTGGAGCACCAGCCGGCCAAGGTCCTGGCCATGGAGGGCGACTACCAGCCGAGCCCCGACGGCGCTCCGCTCATCCTGTTCGGCCTGCCCAGCAACGAGGAGGCCCGCGTCCACTACGAAGTGTCGATCCCCCATGTCGGATCGCTGATCCTCAAGCACGATCCCTTCGCGCCGCTGCCGGGCCTCACCGACTTCCCGCGCGACCAGTGGCCGCCGGTGCCGATCGTCTTCTGGTCGTTCCGGATCATGGTCGCGATCGGCTTCGCCATGCTCGGCCTCGGCCTGTGGAGCCTGTTCGCCCGCTTCCGCGGCTGGCTCTACGACTGGTCCTGGCTGCACCGGGCCGCCGTCCTCATGGGGCCTGCCGGCTTCGTCGCGGTGATCGCCGGCTGGGTGACGACCGAGGTCGGCCGCCAGCCCTTCACGGTCTATGGCCTGCTGCGCACCGACGAGTCGCATTCGCCGCTCGCGGCCCCGGCGATCGCCGCGTCGCTGCTCGCCTTCGTCCTGGTCTATTTCACCGCGTTCGGGGCGGGCACCTATTATCTCCTGCGTCTGATGGGCAAGCCGCCCGAGCGTGGGGAGACGGAGCCGCCGAACGTGCCGCACCGCGCGGCCGGCATCACGCCGGCGGCGACCGTCGCCCTGCCCGTGCCGGCGGAGAAGTGAGCCATGGCCAGCCTCGACCTCACCATCGTCTGGGCCGGGATCATCGGCTTTGCCGTGATGGCCTATGTCGTGATGGACGGCTTCGACCTCGGCATCGGCATCCTGTTTCCGACCCTCGCGGTCGGAGACGAGCGGGACCAGGCGATGAATTCGATCGCGCCGGTGTGGGACGGCAACGAGACCTGGCTGGTGATGGGCGGCGGCGGATTGTTCGCGGCCTTTCCGCTCGCCTACGCCATCATCCTTCCGGCGACCTATCCCCTGATGATCGCCATGCTGCTCGGCCTGGTCTTCCGCGGCGTCGCCTTCGAGTTCCGCTGGCGCGATTCGGGTCACCGGCCGCTCTGGGACGCGGCCTTCTCGATCGGCTCGGTGGTCGCGGCCCTGGCCCAGGGCATCACGCTCGGCGCCATCCTCCAGGGCATCCGTGTCGAGAACGACGCCTATGCCGGCGGCTGGCTGGACTGGCTGAGCCCGTTCAGCGTGCTGACCGGCGTCGCGGTCGTGATCGGCTATGCGCTGCTCGGTGCGACCTGGCTGATCTGGAAGACCGAGGGGCCCTGCCAACGGCATGCCCGCCGTGCCGCGTTCTGGCTCGGCCTGGCGACGCTCGTCGCCCTCGGCGGCGTGAGCGCGGCGACGCCGTTCCTGCACTACGACTATTGGCGCCGCTGGTTCGCCATGCCGGGGGTGCTGGCCACGGCGCAGGTGCCGCTGCTGGTGGCGATCTCGACGGCCACCTTCTTCTGGAGCCTCCGGCGCGAGTTCGAATTGCTGCCGTTCCTCATGGCCCTCGTGCTCTTCCTCCTTGGCTTCGTCGGCCTCGGCATCAGCATCTACCCCCACATCGTGCCGCGGACGGTGACGATCTGGGACGCCGCCGCGCCGCACGACAGCCAGGTCTTCATGCTGGTCGGCGCCGTCGTCATCATCCCCCTCATCCTCGCCTATACGGCCTGGGCCTATTGGGTGTTCCGCGGCAAGGTCGGCACGCACGGCTATCACTGATGGCCTCGCCCGCGCCCCTCTGGCAGCGCCTCGCCTGGATGGCGGCGATCTGGGCGGCGAGCGTCCTCGCCCTCGGGGCCGTCGCCGGCGCGATCCGGTTCATGCTGGCGGGCTCGGGGTGAGCGGGCGTCGCCGGAGCGTGGCAGGCGCTTCGCCCGTCGTCACGCCGGCGCGCCGGGTGCTCCGGGGACGGGCGGGTGCGCGGCGGCCGGCATTGCCTTCCCCGCGACCGCGCGGTGGATCTCCTCGGTCAGGGTGTTGTTGGTCTCGATCAGCCGATGGATCTCGTCCTGGATCTTCAGGAGCGCCTCGGCGTCCTTGTAGGTCTGCAGAGCCTGCTTGTCCGAGGCCGCGGCCGCGACCTTCTGGCCCACCATGATGACCGACAGGAGCACGAGCTGCAGGAAGGTCTGGGCGATCCAGGCGATCAGCGACGCCACGCCGCCCTCGATGGCCGCGGGCAGGCTGACCAGGGCGATCGCGGCGAAGATATAGGCGCACCACATGGTGCCGACCGCGTCGGTGATCACGAGGGCGATGCGCCCGTTCAGCCCGATATGCTCCTGATCGGTCAGGTGCGGTCCGGCCTTCTGGCGTTCCGCAAGTCGCTGCTTGGGACTGTGTTCGACCTTCGTCATCGGGCTCTCACGACGGAATGGACCAGGGCTTCGACCATGCGGCCTGCGCGCACCGCCATGTCACGGATCGACGCACGCGCATCTGCGAGACCTCGGCCGGGCTGCCCCTCCACCTGCCGAATAGAGCATGTCATCTCGCTGAAATACATGGACAAATTGTCCGTCGGCGGCGGACGGAACGACCGTGGCGGACGCGAATGGACATTTTGTCCGGCTCGCCGGGGACAGCTTGTCCGCCGCCGTGGGCTTCCGGTCCTCAAGCCCTTGAAACCATTGTATGCTCGGGCTGGCACGCGTGTTGCTGTCCAGGTCGCTGTCGGGCAATGCCGCGGCGTCGGCGGACGGACGAGACACCATGGCACGGGGCGGGAGGCTCGCCCGTGGCCGCCTGTGCCGAAGGGTGCCACCCGAGTGGAGGGGGCGACCCTGGTGAAAGGCCGATGAAGCCGTCCGCCGGAAGCGCCGGGCGGCGAGACAGCGTTCGAGCGAGAGCATCAAGTCCAGGGAGGAGCAAGGTGGCCACAGTCATCGGGATCGATCTGGGTACGACCAATTCCTGCGTCGCCGTCATCGACGGCAAGACGACGCGCATCATCGAGAATGCCGAGGGCGCCCGCACGACGCCCTCGGTCGTCGCGTTCACCAGCGATGGCGAACGCCTCGTCGGACAGCCGGCCCGCCGGCAGGCCGTGACCAATCCGACCAACACGATCTTCGCGGTGAAGCGGTTGATCGGCCGGCGCTACGACGACCCGACCGTCGAGAAGGACAAGGCGCTGGTTCCCTACAGGATCGTCAAGGCGGCGAACGGCGACGCCTGGGTGGAGGCGGATGGCAAGGCCTATTCGCCCTCGCAGATCTCGGCCTTCATCCTGCAGAAGATGAAGGAGACGGCCGAGGCCAATCTCGGCGAGAAGGTCAGCCAGGCGGTCATCACGGTTCCGGCCTATTTCAACGATGCGCAACGCCAGGCGACCAAGGATGCCGGCAGGATCGCCGGCCTGGAGGTCCTGCGCATCATCAACGAGCCGACGGCGGCGGCGCTCGCGTATGGGCTGGAGAAGAAGAAGCAGGCCAAGATCGCCGTCTACGATCTCGGCGGCGGCACGTTCGACATCTCCATTCTCGACATCGGGGACGGGGTCTTCGAGGTCAAGTCGACCAATGGCGACACGTTCCTCGGCGGCGAGGACTTCGACATGCGCCTGGTCAACTATCTCGCCGACGAGTTCCAGCGCGAGCAGGGCATCGATCTGAGAAAGGACAAGCTGGCGCTGCAGCGGCTGAAGGAGGCCGCGGAGAAGGCCAAGATCGAGCTCTCCACCACCACGCAGACCGAGGTCAACCTGCCCTACGTCACGGCCGACGCTTCGGGGCCGAAGCATCTGCTGGTCAAGCTGACGCGCGCCAGGTTCGAGTCGCTGGTCGAGGACCTCGTGCAGAGAACCATCGAGCCCTGCCTCAACGCGCTGAAGGACGCGGGACTGACCGCCCAGGACATCGGCGAGGTGGTGCTGGTCGGCGGCATGACCCGCATGCCGAAGATTCAGGAGGTCGTGCAGAAGATCTTCGGCCGGGAGCCGCACAAGGGCGTGAACCCGGACGAGGTGGTCGCGGTCGGCGCGGCGATCCAGGCCGGCGTGCTGCAGGGAGACGTCAAGGACGTTCTCCTGCTCGACGTGACCCCGCTGTCGCTCGGCCTCGAAACCCTGGGCGGCGTCTTCACGCGTCTCATCGAACGCAACACCACGGTCCCGGCCAAGAAGAGCCAGGTCTTCTCCACGGCGGACGACAACCAGAGCGCCGTCACCATCCGGGTGTTCCAGGGCGAGCGCGAGATGGCGGCCGACAACAAGCTCCTCGGGCAGTTCGACCTGATGGGCATTCCGCCGGCGCCGCGCGGCGTGCCGCAGATCGACGTGACCTTCGACATCGATGCCAACGGCATCGTCAACGTCTCGGCCAAGGACAAGGGCACGGGCAAGGAGCAGCGCATCCAGATCCAGGCGTCCGGCGGCCTGTCCGAGGCCGACATCGACAGGATGGTCAAGGACGCGCAGGCCCATGCCGCCGAGGACAAGAGGCGCCGGGAAGCCGTCGAGGCGAAGAATGCCGCCGAGGCGCTGCTGCACGCGACGGAGAAGACGGTGGCCGAGCATGGCGCCAAGCTGTTTGACGCCGACCGCCGGGCGATCGAGAATGCCATGGCCGACCTTCGCGAGGCGCTGAAAGGGGACGATGCGTCCACGATCGGCGCGAAGGCGGGCGCTTTGCAGCATCAGTCGACGAAGCTCGCGGAGGCCATCCATGCAGCGTCTGGGAAGACTTCCGACACGGCGCCGCGGCCGGATGGCGACGGCGTCGTCGATGCCGAGTTCACGGAGGTCGACGACGACAGGAAGAAGCCGACGTGAGAGGGCGACGGAGCGGGGAGGTCCGCGCCATCTTCGGCCATGCGCATCGCCGGCGCAGGCGAGGCCTCCCGATCGATCGGAGGGCGGTTCGCATGCCGTTCTCCACCAAGCTCTTCCGGAGTGAGTTGTGAAAAGTCCCTATGAGGTTCTCGGCGTCGCTCCGACGGCTTCCACGGCCGAGATCCAGAGCGCGTACCGCAAGCTGGCCAAGAAGCTGCATCCCGATCTCAATCCCGGCGACAAGGCGGCGGAGGAGAAGTTCAAGGAGGTCGCCGGCGCCTACGACCTGCTCAGCGATGCCGAGAAGCGCAAGCGCTTCGACAAGGGCGAGATCGACGCGACCGGGGCGGAGCGCCCGCAGCAGCATTTCTATCGCGACTTCGCCACCGCGGACGAAGGCCATCCCTACGCCGATGCCGGCGGCTTCGCCGACTTCATGGAGTCCGACGATGCCTTCGCCGAGCTTTTGCGGCGCAGCCAGCGGGCGCAGGCCAACCGGCGCGGACGGGATCTGCACTACCGCCTGCCGATCGAGTTCGTGGAAGCGATCACGGGCGCCAACAAGCGCCTGACCCTGCCGGAGGGGGGCACGCTCGACGTCAAGATCCCGCCCGGCCTGGTCGACGGGCAGGTCCTGCGCCTCAAGGGCAAGGGCGCGCCGGGGGCCGGCCAAGGCGGCCCCGGGGACGCGCTGATCGAGGTGGAGGTGCTGCCCGATCCCCGCTTCGCCCGCGAGGGCGACGACATTTCCCTGGAGCTGCCCGTCTCGCTCGCCGAGGCGGTGCTCGGCGGCAAGGTCCGCGTCCCGACGCCGACCGGAGACGTGACCATGTCGGTGCCGAAGGGATCCAACACCGGGACGACCCTGCGCCTGAGAGGCAAGGGCGCGCCCCGGCGCGGCGGCGGGGCCGGCGACCAGTTCGTCAAGCTGAAGGTGGTCCTGCCGAAATCGCCGGATCCCGAGCTCGAGGCGTTCGTGTCGAGCTGGAGCAAGGGTCGAGACTTCAATCCGCGCGAGGATGGGACGTCGTGACGATGGACAAGCAGGAGTTCCTGGCCTCCTCGGGCCTCGAGGTGCAGACGCTGGAATTCTGGATCGAGCAGCGCTGGCTCATTCCGGAAGAGACCGCCGTCGGCATGCGGTTTTCGGATGTCGACATGGCGCGCGCCCGCCTCATCCGGGAGCTGAGGCATGATTTCGGCGCGAACGATGCGGGCATCGACGTCATCCTCCATCTCATGGACCAGCTCCACGGGATGCGCCGCGCCCTGGCGCAGCTGCGCGGGGAGATCCAGGGGCGTTCGTCCTGAGCAGCTTCTCGTGGCCTCGGCCACGAGAAGCTGCTCAGCGGCGAAAGGGGCGCGAAATCAGGGCCGAGAGACCGGAGACATCCCATGAGCGAGCGGCTGGCGGCACTGGGGCACGGCGAGATCGACACCCTCATCCTGCAGGCGCTGGTGCGCAAGCTCGTCGCCAAGGGGGTGCTGACGCCGGACGAGGTCCGGGCGCTGCTGTTCGAGGCGGCGACGCGGCTGGACGAGGTCGGCAGCGAGCAGACGCCGCAGGCGGCCCGGAGCATGGTCGAGGAAGACCTGGCGCCGGCGTTCCTCGGGAAGGACTAGCCGTCCGGGGCGGGCGGACATCGCGCACCGGCGTCGGAAGGACCTGACATGTCGGAGGATGCAAGCCGCGAAGCGGCCGAGCCTGTCGCAGACCCGGAATTCGGCCCCTGGCTGGCCCAGGCATCGATCCTGGTCGTCGACGACGAGCCGGGCATGCGCAACTTCCTGGTCAAGGTCCTCGGGCCGCGCTGCAAGCGGATCGAGGCGGCGGCCGATACCAGGCAGGCGTCGCGCAAGCTCGACGAGCAGCCTTTCGATGTCGTCATCCTCGACAACATCATGCCGGGCCAGAACGGCCTGGACTGGCTCGCCCAGCAGCGGGCCATCGGCTTCTTCGCCGACGTCATCCTCATGACCGCCTATGCCGATCTCGATACGGCGATCAGGGCCCTGCGTGCCGGCGCGGTCGATTTCGTCCTGAAGCCGTTCCGGTCGAACCAGCTTCTGAACGCCGTGGCGCGGTGCCTCGACCGCATGAGGCTGCAGCGGGAGAACGACGTCCTGCGCCAGGAGCTGCGCTCGCCGTCGCATCAGATCTTCCTGCGCAACAAGCTGCTCGGTGGCTCCAAGGCGATCCAGCACGTGCGCGAGACCATCGCGCGCGTCGCGCCCCTGCCGACCTCGGTCCTCCTGACCGGCAAGTCGGGAACCGGGAAGGAGGTTGCAGCCCGCTCGCTCCATGCGCTGTCCAACCGCTCCGACAAGCTGTTCGTGCCGATCAACTGCGGCGCCATTCCCGCGGACATGATCGAGAGCGAGCTGTTCGGCCACGTGAAGGGGGCCTTCACGGGGGCGGGGCGCACGCGCGAGGGCCTGTTCATGCATGCCCATGGCGGCACCGTCTTTCTCGACGAGATCGGCGAGCTCCCCTATCTCCTGCAGACCAAGCTCTTGCGCGTGCTGGAGGATCGCCGCGTGCGACCGGTCGGCTCGGAGCGCGAGGTTCCCTTCGACGCCCGTTTCGTCTTCGCCACCAACGCCGATCTGCCCAGGCGCATCGAAGCCGGCACCTTCCGTGCCGACCTCTATTTCCGCATCAATGTCATGCAGGTCCATCTGCCGCCCCTGAACGACCGCGGCGACGACGTTCTGGAGCTGGCGGCGCTGTTCATGCACGAGTTCGCCCGCCAGCTCGGCATGCCCCCGGTCGCGATCGACGACAAGGTCCGCGCCTCGCTCCTGCGCTATGACTGGCCCGGCAACATCCGGGAACTGCGCAACCTGATCGAGCGGACGGTGATCCTCGGCGGCTTTCCCGACGACGTCGAGAGGGTCGCCGACGGCGACGGAGGCGGCCAGAGCCTGGCCGACGTGGAGAGGCGGCACATCCTGTCGGTCCTGCGCGAGGCCGGTGGAGATCGCGAGGAGGCCGCCCGCCGGCTCGGCATCTCGCGCAAGACCATCGACCGCAAATGCGTCAGCTGGCATGTCTGAGGCCGCCGCCAGCATCGCGAGCGGACGCAAATCGGTCCGCTACCGCCTGCTGGCCATCGCGCTCGTGCCGATGCTCGTCATCCTGCCGCTTCTGCTCGGCATCAGCATCTACCGCTGGAATGCCAGGTTCGACGCCATGGCGGTTTCCAAGGTCAACGACGACCTGACCATCGCCCATCAGTCCATGGCCCGCATTCGCGAGACCCTGGCGGCGCAGCTGGCGTCCCTGGGCGATTCGGCGCGGTTCCACGAGCTGCTCCTGAAAGGAAGCCATGCCGACGGCGCCCTCGCGGCGTTCCTGAAGGAGACCGCCGAGGGGCGCGGGTTCGATTTTCTCTACCTCCTCGGCGAGGACGGCCAGGTCGTCGTCAGCGGATACCCGATGGCCTCGGCTTCCGTCCGCCGGGACTGGCCGATCATCGCCGCGGCCCTGGCAGGCCGCTCGGGAACGGGCATCGACGTCTTCGCGCCCGAGGAGCTCGCGGCGTTCTCCTCCGAGCTCGCCCGGCGCGCCCGCATCGAGCTCGTCCCCACGCCCGCCAGCGCCCCCACCATCCTCACGGAGGAGGCACGCGGCCTGGTCCTCCAGTCGGCGAGCGCCCTGACATTGCCGGACGGACGGCGCGCCGCACTGGTCGGCGGCATGCTCCTGAACCGGAACCTTGCCTTCGTCGACACGATCAACGACCTGATCTATCACGATGCCGGCCTGCCCGAAGGCAGCCGGGGCACGGTGACGCTGTTTCTCGGCGACGTTCGCATCAGCACCAATGTGCGCCTGTTCGAAGGGCGGCGCGCCATCGGCACGCGTGTTTCGGAGGCGGTCCGGAGCGCCGTGCTGGATCAGGGCCGGACCTGGCTCGACAGCGCCTTCGTCGTCAACGACTGGTACGTCTCGGCCTATCAGCCGATCCTCGACAGCTATGGCCGCCGCGTCGGCATGCTCTATGCGGGATTTCTGAAAAGGCCGTTCACGCAGGCCAAGCGGGAGACCCTGCTGTCGATCGCGGCCGCATTCCTGCTGGCCGTCGCCGCGACCGTTCCCTTGCTCCTGACCTGGGCGCGCGGCATCTTCAGGCCGCTGGAGCGCATGACCGGCACGATCGCCCGCGTCGAGGGCGGCGACCTCTCCGCCCGGACCGGCCCCGTCGGCAACAGGGACGAGGTCGGCCAGGTCGCCCTCCATCTCGATCGCCTCCTCGATCTCGTCCAGGAACGCGATGTCCAGCTGAGCCGCTGGAACGAGGAGCTCAACCGGCGCGTCGAGGAGCGCGCGCTCAAGCTGCAGCGGGCGACGCTGCAGCTTGAGACGGCGACCAGGCAGCTCGTCATGTCCGAGAAGCTCGCGGCGATCGGGGAGATCACCGCGGGCATCGCCCACGAGATCAACAATCCGATTGCGGTCATGCAGGGCAATCTCGAGGTGATCCGCGATCTGATGGGGAAGAATGCCGAGAAGGCGGGAACGGAGTTCCGGCTCATCGACGAGCAGATGCACCGCATCACCGAGATCGTGACCAAGCTGCTGCAATTCGCCAAGCCGCAGGAATATGCCGGCTATTCCGAGCACTATGCCGTTGCCGGCATCATCTCCGACACTTTGCCGCTCGTGCAGCATCTGCTCCGCAAGACGGCGATCGCGGTGGAGCGGGAGGATCGCGCGCTGCGGCCGATCATGATGAACCGTACCGAGCTGCAGCAGGTCCTGGTCAATCTGATCGTCAACGCCATCCATGCGATGTCGCAGGGCGGGCGGCTCGCCCTGCGGACCTTCGACAGCGACATGGACGGACGCCCGGGGGTCGCCATCGCGGTCGCGGACACCGGCACGGGCATGACCCCGGATGTGATCGGGAAGATCTTCGATCCCTTCTTTACCACCAAGACACGGGAAGGCACCGGGCTCGGCCTGTCCATCAGCCAGATGCTGGTGACGCGCCAGGGCGGCAAGATCTCGGTCAGGAGCGAGCCGGGACGAGGCACGACGTTCACCATATGGATGCCCGAAGCCGATGAAGGCGCTTGAGCGATATCGGCGGGATCGACGGGGCATCGCGGCTGCGCGAGACTGGCCGGAGCGGCGGTCGGCTGCGTCCGGACGGCCTGCCGCGCCGTCGCGGACATTTTGTCCGGCCGAGGCCCGACATTGTGTCCGCCGACGGCGGGCCTGCGACCACAAAGCGTTGATTTTCTTGTTTGTTCACTCTGGCATGCGCGTTGCTCGGGAGGTCTTTGCAGCAGCGGCGGGCAGGCGCGCGACACCATCACGCTGTTGCCTTGAGAGGTGGCTCGATGAACATCGAAAAATACACCGATCGCGCGAAAGGGTTCATCCAGTCCGCGCAATCGCTGGCGATGCGCGAGGGGAACCAGCAGTTCACGCCGCTCCACATCCTGAAAGTCCTGCTCGACGACAGCGAGGGCCTCGTCGCCGGCCTGATCGACCGCTCCGGCGGCCATTCGCGCGCGATCCTGAAGGCCACCGAAGAGGCGCTGGCCAAAATGCCGAAAGTCTCCGGCGCCGGTGCGGGACAGGTCTATCTCGCGCCGGAGACGGCGCGCCTCTTCACGGCGGCGGAGCAGGCGGCGGAGAAGGCCGGCGACAGCTTCGTGACGGTGGAGCGCCTGTTCCAGGCCTTGGCCGCCGACAAGGACAGCGAGGCCGGACGATTGATCGCCAGGGGCGGCGTCGACCCGCAGCATCTCAACGCCGCCATCAACGCGCTGCGCAAGGGCCGCACGGCCGACAGCGCCTCGGCCGAGAACGCCTATGACGCCTTGAAGAAATATGCCCGCGACCTCACCGAGGCGGCGCG